>JBDNFV010000066.1:0-5314 GCA_041689635.1 Candidatus Nanopelagicales bacterium
ATGGAGAAAAATCACGCATGGGAGCTGGGTTCAAAATTGTGATTGCTCCAAGTTCCTTTGCGACCCGCAACGCGCGTTCCGTTGTCGCAACAGGAATCTCACCCTGGGTGAGAACCACTCCGATCTGGTTGGATTCGGCAATGCTGCGTAACGCCGTTTCGACACTTTCCTCAGAGAGTAGGCCGTTGGTTCCGGCAACCACGATTATTCGATTTTCACCGGTCGCATCAACTTCGATCAAGGCCAGTCCCGTGCTTGCCGCCGGAATTTTTTGTACGTGCGAAGCAATTTCCTCGGTCCCCAACGTTTGCAGAAGTTTTTCACCAAAAGAATCCGTTCCTATGGCGCCAACCATGGCCACCGAGGAGCCGAGTCGGGCGCAGGCAACGGCTTGATTGAGCCCCTTACCGCCGGGAAACTGGTCGAAAGTCTGGCCGAGTACGGTCTCGCCATCGCGGGGGAACTGGCCCAGTGTGACCACAAAATCGGTGTTGAGACTGCCCACCACAACGACAATTTTTCTTGACGTTTGCCCATCGATGCTCACGGGGCGATACTGTCATGGAAGGATTTAGCGCGAGAGTGCAGATCCCAATTGGAGTCTGAAGCAATCTTTGGAGAATTCATGCACATTGCCGTAGCAAGTGACCACGCTGGATTTGAACTCAAGTGTGCTTTGAGTGCATGGTTGCTCGAGATGGGTCACGAGGTGTATGACATCGGTGTGTTCAGCGAAGAGCGGGTCAACTACCCGGAGTTCGGCGCCGAACTGGGAAGGGTGGTGTCAGCGGGTGAGGCTGAATTCGGCGTCGCCGTGTGCGGTAGCGGTCAAGGGATCTGCATGGCAGCAAATAAAATTCACGGAATTCGCGCGGCGGTCATCCGCACCGTCGAAGACGCTAAACTTTCACGAGCGCACAATGACGCGAATGTTGCCTGTTTTGGTGGACGTGTGAGCGATCCAACAGCAGCTCAAGAAGCCTTGGCGGTCTTTCTGTCCACTACATTTGATGGTGGTCGGCATTCGGCTCGGGTTGACCAACTCAACGCAATGATGTGAAGGAACCTTTCCTCACAGCCCACTTCTTAGGAGTTTTACATGAAGAAAATGAACAGTATCGCCGCAATGGGAGCGATCAGCATTCTTGGCGCAACGGTGCTTGCTGGTTGTTCAAGTAGCAGCGATCCAGCAACTGATACGGCAACTTCTTCGGAGACAAGCCAAGTGATAGCGCCTGTGATTATTACCGCTGACCAAATGGACGCTACCGCAGCCGTGGGCAACGTCATTGACATCGTGGTGGACGATCCCGTTAACACGGTCATCTCCGTCGACAATGCTGATGTGCTTGAAATTGCCCAAGGCTATGACGATGGCAGCGCAATCTTTAACCCAGGCGCGAAGGCCCTTACTGCAGGGACCGCGACAATTACGGTTACCAATCCTGACGGTTCAACCCGCGACATCCTTGTCACCGTCTCCTAAATCTACCGACGCACTAGCATTTGGCCGGTGTCCCCTCGAATAGCCCTCGCCACCTGCGAGGAACTGCCTGATCTTGATCCCGATGACCAACCTTTGGTTGAGTTATTTCACAAGGCAGGAATTGAGGCGATGCCGGCTGTCTGGTCTGATCCAACAATTCAATGGTCCGGCTTTGACTACATTATTATTCGTAATACCTGGGACTACACAAACCGGCTCGGGGAATTTCTCTCCTGGGCGAAAATGCATGGGTCCCGCCTTAAAAATTCATATGACACTGTTTTATGGAACTCCGACAAGATGTACCTCAACGAGTTGGCCTTGGCAGGTTTCCCAATAGTGGATACGCAATTCATCTGTGATCGCGCTGGCACGTGGGCATTACCACTGAGCGGGGATTTCGTAGTGAAGCCGACAATCTCTGCTGGCAGCAAAGACACAATGCGTTTTCCTTCGAGTGATCCGCACGCACAACGCAATGCGCACGATCTCATCGGACGGATAGTTGCCCAAGGGAAGGCGGCGATGGTACAGCCGTATGTGGCAACGGTTGACGAGATCGGTGAGACCGCACTGCTTTTTATTTCGGGGGAGTACTCGCACTCGGTGCGCAAAGGTCCACTACTCGCTCCGAACACGAAGGCTCACCTGGAACACGGGCTTTTTCTCAAAGAAGATATATCACCCCGGCTGCCACGATGTGACCAGCGCGAATTGGCAACGGCACTGCTGAACTTTGTTATCGAGCGCTTTGACACACCTCTCTATGCGCGCGTTGATCTGCTCGATGACCGGAACGGTGAGCCGGTAATCCTGGAATTGGAACTGGTGGAGCCCTCCATGTTTTTCCAAACAACCCCTGACTCGGCGCAGCAGTTTGTGAAAACGTTTACTCGATAAAAAACCTTCCCGTAATAGAATTGTTATATGAATATGTTACAAAACAGACATTTTTTGGTTGCGATTCATGATTTTTAGGAATATGTTGTCGCTCACAACAATTTGCCGAGCCGAGACACATTGAGGAATCCGTGAGCGATCGATTAACGCCCGTGCCAGAAGATAAGTTCGCGTTCGGTCTGTGGACGATCGGGCACATTGGCCGCGATCCATTTGGTGACGCTACCCGGCCGGCCATTAAAACGGCCGACTTTGTCAAAGGCCTCGCCGATATCGGTGCATGGGGGGTTTCTTTCCATGACGACGACCTGATGACCTTTGGGGCGAGTGAGTCCCAGCGTCGCGCTGAACTTGATTTATTTAAAAAAGCGTTGGAAGAATCAGGGCTGGTGTGTCCGATGGCGACAACCAATCTGTTCTGGCACCCGGTTTTTAAAGACGGAGCATTCACGTCGAATGACCGCAACGTCCGACGCTTCGCAATCCAAAAAACCCTCCGTAATATTGACGTGGCAGCGGAACTTGGCGCAACCACCTACGTGCTCTGGGGTGGACGTGAAGGTGTTGAGAGTGCGGCGAGCAAAAACCCGGCCGATGCACTCGATCGATACAAAGAAGCGCTGGACTTTTTGTGTGGCTATGTTTCTGAGAAAAAATACGATATTCGTTTCGCACTAGAACCAAAACCAAATGAACCGCGCGGGGACACATTCCTGCCGACCATCGGCCACGCAATGGCCTTCATTAACCAGCTCGAATACCCGGTAATGGTGGGGTTGAACCCAGAAGTTGCGCACGAAACTATGGCTGGTTTGAGCTTCTTCCAAGGGGTCGCCCAAGCACTGTGGCAAGGCAAGCTTTATCACATTGACCTCAACGACCAAAAAATTGGACGCTTTGATCAAGACCTTCGATTCGGTTCGGAAGGGATCAAAGACGATTTCATGTTGGTGCGGTTGTTGGAAAACTCCGATTACACCGGGCCAAAGCACTTTGATGCCCGCCCGTATCGCAATGAGTGGGGTGATGGCATCTGGGATTTCGCCCGCGGATGCATGCGCACCTACCTCGCACTCGCAGCCAAAGCGCGCGAGTTCGACCAAGACCCTCGGGTAAAGGCCGCATTAGATGTTGCTAGCACTCCAGAACTCGCGGAACCGAGCGTCGGCGCATTTAGCTCTGAAGCCGCCGATCGATTGCTCAAAGAAACATTTGACCCAGACGCCCTTGCGGCTAGGACGTACGGCAACGAAGTACTTGATCAATTAGTTATTGATCGAATTCTGGGAATCTAATTTTCCAGAAAGACTCTAAGCAGGAGATTCCTGCGGGGAAAGGAAATATATGAAGAAGAAGTTATATGTAGCTTTTGCGGGTTTCGCGGCAGCCTCATTGGTACTCACCGCGTGTTCATCAAGTGAGGACACGGCAGCAACAGACGCTGCAACCGACACCGCAGTGACCGAAGAAGCACCTGCTGGCGCAGCTGGCAAGGCCTGCGTCATTCTGCCAGACAGCCAGTCCTCAGATCGCTGGGAAAATCAGGACCGCCCAGCAATTCAAACAGCACTCGAAGCCGCAGGCTTCACGGCTGACATCCAGAATGCACAGGGTGACACCACCCAGTACCTGACCATTGGCGATCAAATGCTCGCCGGCGGTTGTGGCGTCATGCTGCTCGTTGATCTCAACGGCTCCGGTGCAACCGTTGCTGAAAAAGCAAAGGCGCAGGGCATTCCCGTCATTGCCTACGACCGTCCATTCGCACCTGCTGACTACTACGTGTCATTTGACAACGTAAAGGTTGGACAGCTTCAGGGTGAAGGTCTCCTTAAGTGCCTGGGTGATAATGGAATTGATCCTGCTGCCGCCGCAGTTGTGTTCCTGAACGGTTCACCAACTGATGGCAACGCGGCAATGTTCAAAGAAGGCTACGAAACCACGCTTACTGCTGCAGGCGTAGTGCCCGTGAATGACCAGTCAGTACCCGACTGGGACAACCAGCAGGGTGGCGTTATCTTCGAGCAAATGTTCACCGATCTTGGTGGAAAAATTGATGGCGTTCTTGCCGCAAACGACGGTCTTGGCGGAGCTGCAATCGCAGTCCTCGACAAGAACGGTGTCACGATTCCCGTGACCGGACAAGATGCAACCGTTGGTGGTTTGCAGAACGTTCTCCTGGGCAAGCAGTGCATGACAGTGTTCAAGAACACTGCCCTGCAAGCTGGCGATGCATCTGCACTCGCAATCGCACTGCTCAATGGAGAATCCCCAACAGTTGAAGGCACCGTTGACGTCAATGGAACAAGCATTCCTGCGAAGTACTCGGATCCAGTGATCATCTACTCAGAGAACGTTGCTGACGTTATCGCTGCTACACCCGGTTACGACGTTGCGGCACTGTGTGCTGGCGATGTGGCCGCTGTCTGCACCGAATTGGGCATCAAGTAAAGGTTCGTTAGTAGAACGGTGTGGGCTCGCGCTTTGGCGCGAGCCCACACTTCTATCAATTGAATTAATCAAAAGTAGTGCCTGGTGCGCGAACTTCCCCGTATTCTCGGTGCGAGTGTTTTTCAAAGAAGATGAGGCGAAAATGGAATCTGCCAGTCCAATCCTGGAAGTCAGAGGTGTCACGAAGAGTTTTGGCGCGGTTGACGTTCTACGAGGAATTGATTTCTCGGTCTTTCCAGGTTCGGTCACAGCGCTCGTTGGTGACAACGGTGCCGGCAAATCAACCCTGATCAAGGGCTTGGCAGGAATTCAGCCTTTCGACGGTGGCACAATTCTTTTTGACGGCAAAGAGGTAAAACTCGACGACCCTCGTGCGGCGGCCGAACTGGGAATTGAAGTCGTGTATCAGGACCTCGCGCTGTGCGACAATCTCGATATCGTTCAAAACATGTTTCTCGGTCGGGAATTAAAGCGCGG
>JBDNFV010000067.1:0-2087 GCA_041689635.1 Candidatus Nanopelagicales bacterium
GCCCGAATCCATGTGCGGTGCAAAGGTTGGCTTGTGCTTGCCGCGAAGGAGAACCGCGACCTGACTTGCGAGCCGTCCGAGAACAATGTCGGTGGCGTCAATGACATGCCAGGTGCGAATGATCTCGCCGGCTTTGGGACTGTATGTGCGCATGGGGCGCCACCGTGCTTTCTCGTAGGGACTTGGTTTCTGCACCCACCGGTTGGCGGGCCGTACTGGGGACCTTCCAAGGACTCCAGGCTGTAACACTCACAGCAGCCTCAAATGGTACCCGCCCCGAGCACCAACCCCCAAATCCCCCCTAGATAACTGTAGATTGCCTCAGCACTCTCCCAAAAGCCATTGAGCGATCCGTTGGGAGAACGCCCTAAGGTCGCCTAATTCCGCCAATGAGCGCAGTACTACTTGGTCGTCCACGTCCACATACTCATGAACCAGCACATTACGAAATCCAACCGCGCGACGCAAGTCTTCGCTGAGCCCCAGAGGGATCACACCCCCTGTAGAAAGGAGCACAAACGAGTGTCCGTTATCGCGCACCGCACCGAGTTTTTTCACCGCGCATATATGTTGAGCGATGTCGATGCAATCTTCGATAGCGACGACAAACAAGTATTTAATTCCCGGGAGCCAAAGCGGGTCTGAAGCGCGCTCTGCACTGACCTCTTGCTCGGACTCTAGGAGCCGAAGATTGCCTTCAAGCCGCTCCATAATTTTGGTAATTCGATGTGAATCAACCATGAGCAACAGTTTCTAGGAATTCTCGATGAAACCTCTCAAAGCGATACCGCTCGTCAAAGTAAATCCTGCGGGTCGTGGAAACCCATTCAACACTTCCTTCGTCCACGATCTCAAAAAGCAGGGTGCCCTCCGCGGCTATTCGGCCCTTGAACTCAAGCGGCGCGTCATTGAGCACTGACAGGTCTACTCCCTGCGGCAACAAAATGTCACTGGAGATTGGGACTTGAGTACTGAAGTACGCGGCAACATCAAAATCTGAGCCACTATGACGATTCCCGGATACGGAGCTTCCGTGCACGATCGCGAATGTTGCGCCTGCCGTGACAAGAGTTTGAATCACGTCATCAAGATCTTTCCTACCAAAGTCCTGCTCACAGACGTAGGCCGGATTCATTCCACCAGTATGCCATTGACAGAACCAAAAGCCATCCACGTTCAACCGCTCACTCCTGCTGCGGGTAAGACCTGTTTGCCTACAAGTCCTAGAAGTTCACTTATAAGTAGTTGTTTCACCAGCACCGAACTCGCCTAGGTTACGCACCACAAGCCTCCTTCATCAAATTCACACCAAAGTGAGGCACAGTCCGTCCACGCCTACCGATCGACGCCAGTCGCGTGGGAATTTCCACCTGGTCAAAAAATGTTTCGTCTGTTCGCAGTCCCACAGTCCCACGGTCCGCTGACTTCCAACGCCGGGTCCAAAATCCGAGCCTGAGGGCTCGCGCTGCGCCAACACCGTGACAAGGGATAGTTGGGACATGGCAGCGAATGTAGTTTTCCAGGTTTCCCGCACCCTCCCCTTTAACGCGGATCAAGTATTCGAAGCATTGGTGGATTGGCGTGGACACGAGGAATGGGTTCCCCTGACAAAAGTCAAGATTCTTTCCGGAGATGGAGCCGCGGGTACTGAGTTCATTGCAACTAGCGGTGTCGGGCCACTCGCCCTGCCCGACCGAATGCGCGTTGATTCACTCGACCGGGAAGCCCGCACTTCCCGAATCACCAAAGTGGGCCCGGTCCTCACCGGCGTTGTAGACCTGACGGTGACCTCACTCGGTGAAAACTCCAGTTCAGTTCATTGGGTTGAAAACGTTCAGGTTCCGGTATTACCGCAATTCCTGGCTCGTCCTGTGGCGGCCGCCGCTCGGACAGCTTTCACCCAAGCACTGGGCCGCATGGAAAAATACTTACGCGCTTCAACCCACTAACACGGTAAAAAAGATTATTTACGATGGCAACGGGGGTTGCTTTGCAAGCCACGCTTTAAATGATGCGTCCTGCTCCTCGCGCCACAGCGAGACCGACTCCGCCAATTCATCCGGCTGGTCGGTAAACAGGTTCGGGTA
>JBDNFV010000068.1:0-3470 GCA_041689635.1 Candidatus Nanopelagicales bacterium
ATTTCATCGAGGAAGAGGACCTCACCAGGTTGCAAACTGGACAAAACGGCAGCGACGTCACCTGCATGCTGTAAGGCTGGACCCGATGTTAAACGAACCGGTGCACCGAGTTCCGTTGCAATAATGGTTGCCAGTGTGGTTTTACCCAAACCTGGCGGGCCACTCAGGAGTACGTGATCACACACGCCCCCGCGCCGATTCGCGGCCTCAAGAACCAATCCCAACTGAGACTTAACTCGATCTTGGCCAATAAATTCACCCAGACTGGTGGGACGCAAAGCGCCTTCCACTTCGCGGTCGTCTCCGTGTGATTCGGGAAAAATCAGTGATTCGCTCACGAGCGGTCCAATGATCGAAGGGCCGCCTTGAGTAATTCGCCAACGTCGGGTTCGATGTGAGTAGTCAAGTCCGGGTAGTTCTGCGCAACCGTGTCCATCGCAGCTTCGGCCTCTCGGGTTGTCCAGCCCAGGGAAGCAAGTCCAGCCCCAACCGAGATGCGCCAGCCCTGAGCCCGAAGCGCTCGCGAACCTAAGGTGCTCAGTGCACCCGTTGCGACCACTTTATCTTTGAGTTCAAGGACCATTCGGGAGGCACCTTTTTTGCCTATTCCCGAAATGACCGTGAGCGCATCGACATTCTCCGAACTGATGGCGTGAGCAAAATCTGCGGGAGACAGAGCCGCCACAACTCCCAATGCAATCCGCGGGCCTATTCCGGTGACCGTTTGCACAAGGTCAAACATCGAGCACTGATCTTCATCAGCGAAGCCATACAGGGTCCAGGAGTCTTCACGCACAATAAGCGCGGTGTAAAGGAAAACTGGATCACCGATCCGCAAACCCATTGCCGTGGGAGAGGGACACAAGACTTTAATGCCTTGATCCCCCGTATCAACAACGACGAAATCCGGTCCGCTCTTCCACACTTCACCGCGAATAAATGTGATCATTTAACAAACGCCTTTCGGGCCGCTTCATATTTCGCGGCAACACTTCCACGCCATGCCTGAGTGATTGCTATTGCCAGGGCATCGGCTGCATCTGCCGGTTTTGGCGCCGATGTCAGTTGTGCGATTTTTGTCACCATTATGGTCACCTGATTTTTATCCGCTCTTCCGTTTCCGGTCACCGCGGCCTTCACTTCGGTTGGCGTATGCATCCCAACCCGGATTCCGCGCTGCCCTGCGAGTAATAAACCAATTCCGGCAGCTTGGGCAGTCGCCATGGCCGAACGAACATTCTGTTGGCTAAAAACACGCTCGATGGCGATAACTTCCGGTGAAAATTTATCGATGATCAGCGTGAGTTCTGCGCACAATATGGCCAAACGATCTGCTAGTTCACTTTGTGCGGGAGTGGTAATCACCCCGACGAAGTGGGCCTGTACCGGGCGACCGGGAGTGCCATCGATTACCGCCACCCCACATCGGGTGAGCCCTGGATCAATTCCCAGCACGCGCATTATTCCTCTTCCACTCCTTGACATGAGCAAGCGTTAACTAACGTCGCCGATCTTGATGCGTCTAGAGAGTATCGCCCACGAGGGTGACCGCATGGAAGCCCGCGCGAAGATCATGCATCAAATCCAGGTGATCAGCCACTGCGCGGTCGTCGGTCGAAACTCCAATGAACGCTTGAGAATCGTATGTCACCATGGTGACATTGACAGCTGCGCCAATGGTCGCAACCAGTGGATATACCGCGATCATCCGGCTCCCAGCAAGATAAATAGGGATTGGCGGTCCGGGAACGTTGCTGGTCGTAATGTCTGAGGCGCGAGCCACCGAGGCCAGCATCGGGACGGGAACAAACCAACTCACTTCAGCCAGCGGATCGGCAAGGCGCATTGCGGGCTCACGTCTCCATTTGGCTACTAGTTCATGGGCCTGTTGCATCAACTCGGCGGTTGACTGACCAGCCACCTGCATGGGGAATCGGGCAATCGCCACAGCGTTAGCCGCCTGCCCACTTCGGTCACCGGCATCACCCCGGAGCGAGATCGGGACATTAACTCGTAATGATTCGGCGGTACTTCCGTGCCGGGTGTGGTAGATCTGCATCCCGGTCATCACCGCAGCCATGAATGCGTCATTGACGCTGAGGTCCCGGCACTTGGCCGCCGAGCGGATGTCGGCGAACGGGAATTTGAGCGTTCCAAACGTGTACGTGGTTCCACGCGCTGTCAGCAAAGGCGAAAGTGGTGCGTCATAGACCGTTGCTGCTCGGGTAATCGACCCGATCGTCTCCACTGTTTTTTCATATGCCAACGCAGGGTCGGTGAAAGAGGTCTTAGCCAGCCGTAACGCTGTTCCCAATAGACTTTTTGCTCCGCCAGCGACCCGGGAAATATTGTCCACCGAATTTGCCCGAAACAAGTCCTGCCAACTGACATCTTCACCAACGGGGGCAGCCGGTGGCTTGGGTTCATCGGGGTTTGTCTCTGAGCCGAATTCAAAAAGCGTTAATGCAATCTTGACGGTGGCGGCGCCATCAGCGATTGAATGATGCAATTTAAGGAGGAATGCACTGTGACCATGGGGCAACCCCTCGACCAAGGTTGCTTCCCACAGCGGACGATTGTGGTCAAAATCACTCAAGCTAACCCGGCGGGCGTCCGCGAGTAGGTCACTCCACGTCCCACCTTCGGGCAACCGGTACCGACGGACATGAAAGTCCAGATCAAAGTCGGGGTCGATACTTAAACGGGGTGCAGAAAACCCACCAATTCCGTAAAGCGGACGCATCCGAAGTTCTGGCACAAAAAGAGTCAGCCGTTCAAGCCTTGCTCGAAGTCGAGCCCAATCGGGCACCGATTCAAAAATGGCCATAGCGACGACGGTTGAGCGCATTGTTGGATCGCCACTGGCAGTGCGAAACGTTGCCGCATCCCAACCTCGAAGTTGCTTGCCAGCAAATTCCGTTCCCATGTCGTTAACCGACCGCGTCCATTATTTCGTCGGATACGTCGAAGTTTGCATACACGTTGTGAACGTCATCGCTATCTTCGAGTGCTTCCAGCATGCGGAAAAGCTGCAGGGCCCCTTCGAGATCCATCGGCACGGTCATACTGGGCATAAAGGTAGCTTCGGCAGATTCGTAGTCGATTCCCACACTTTGCAAGGCCATGCGAACGGCAACAACGTCGGTCGCTTCAGAAACGATCTCGAATGACTCACCATGGTCGTTAACTTCTTGTGCACCAGCTTCTAGGACCGCCTCCAGAATCTGATCTTCGGAGACGTCACGTCCTTCGGATACCTTGTTGACAATCACTACCCCTTTGCGACCAAAGAGATACGAGACACTTCCGGGATCGGCCATTGATCCACCGTTGCGGGTCATGGCTACCCGGACTTCAGAGGCCGCTCGATTGCGATTATCGGTCAGACATTCAACAAGCACCGCAACGCCACCGGGTCCGTAACCTTCATACATGATGGTCTGCCAGTCGGCGCCACCGGTTTCAAGTCC
>JBDNFV010000069.1:0-5181 GCA_041689635.1 Candidatus Nanopelagicales bacterium
CACGGAAGGCGAGGGTTGAGGATCGAGGGTGAATCCGACCAAAATAACGAGGCAAGCAATCGAAATGCTAGCGGTTCATATCATGTGATTCCAGGCGAATCTGTGGCCTGTGGAGGGAGTGAAGATCACTGGGTGAAGTGTGACCGGACCTATATGGCGTGGCGGCTACGGCAGCAACCTGACAACGCAACGCAGCTACCGCTTGAGGGTTACCGACATTGTCCGCGCCAAGATGGCGCCACACACCAAGGTTCGCGTTATCCTTTAAAACGCACCAACTCCGATCCCATCAGCAAACAACACCTCGGCTCAGTGGCCCTCGCCGTCGCGCTCATCCAGACCGTGAACCCCGTCAAATGGGTGAAACGTTGGACCGACCAGACCCACCTATTCGGGCGCGCTCCATGGCCTTCTTTAAATCCTCATATTCCTTGCAATTAATGCCACATACCCGAGCCAGTGTGGCTAAATTTTTCTTCGCTAACTTAACCTTTTTTGTCGCGATGAACAATTCACCCTGATACGCAAGGGCCCCAAGATGTTGAGGATTAATAGCCAGTGCCTTCTTGTAATAGATGGCGGCCGACTTGTAAAGCTGCAACTTTCGAGAGCTAAAGCCCAAAAAATTATTAATATCCGCATCTTTTGGAAAATCTTTGTCGGCAATTTTCAATGCCGCCATTGCTGACGAGTAATCCTTTACTGCAAGGAGCGCTCGAACTTTAACCAAATCACTGCTTACCGATTTGTTCGTTACGCCCGATGCCTCAACTGGGGCCAGTATCGAATATTCCGTTGATATCACGGGTTGTGCGAACGTCTCTGGTGTCACGACTTGAGCAGGCGTAGGAATTGGAGCAAGTGTTGGCGTTGGTGTTGGAGCAAGCGTTGGCGTTGGTGTTGGAGCAAGCGTTGGCGTTGGCTCAGGCGTAGCGACTGGAGAGGGCGAGCTGGGTGCTCCCGGAAGGACACCATGTGCCGCTTGTGGTGCCAGCAGAAGCATTATCACGGCTAACAGGACTGACTTGAACATTTCTAAACCGTAACCCACTGCAAAAGAGCCGCAACTTGGTTTGGACAAACCTTTTTGCCCGGGGCAGTCTCACCCCCGCATTTTCATTCAATGTATTGCAGGCTGAGTCGCTGCAACTGGGGTAGTCACCGCCCTACTGGAACGACCACCCGGTCGGGCTCGGCGACCTCACCTGGCCAGTGTTGACACGGCCGATAAATTGGCCATCTCATCGCTCTCTACTTCACCAAAATCTTGGCGCCAGAGGCACACATCTCCATTGGCATCGTCGGCGCGGTGTCTGGCCATGCCTTAATCGAGGCCATCAACGCCCTGTTTAAGACCGATTGCACGCTCACCAGCATGTTCCGCAACGGACCTTTTACGACTATCGCCGACGTCGCATACACCACCGCCGGCTGAATCTACTGGCGGAAAGATCTTCGCTTCCACGAGAGCATCGAATAGATCCCCCCAAAGAAGCAGACGACGAATGCTCCGCTGCCCCAACTATAATTCCCCGATTTCTAGCAATATTCGGCCTGCGTTGAACACCTCGGTATCAATCGAAGAGAACTTAATTCCCATGTAGGCTATCTAATCTGCCTAAGAAAACGAATCCCAAGTCGGCGTCCGGTTCCACATGATCTTTGTTCTTATCTGTTTGCGATTGGCGTTTCACCAACGGAGTCACGCAAATGTTGCTGGACAGTGGAATTGCCCTTTGATCGCGTCGGCCCTGTTTAGCCAGTGGAGATCTGTGTGTTGACTCGGCTATTTGGTTCGGCAAAGTCCACCGATGTTGATGTGGTCAATTCTGCGGCGACCTTGGTGGCGAGTTGCAGGCTGATCGGTGCGGCAAGATCGAGGCGATACATCCCGAACCCAAGGTAGCTGCCCAAGGTCAGGGTATTTTTGTTGATGCTAATGACCTTGTTCACACCGAGCACCGGTGTGCTGGAGGTCGGTTTTTTACCCGCTTCGTACCGAATGATGAAAGAGTCGATAGAACCGCTCTGAACCGACATGTGACTTGCCATATTGATCAAAACCAACACTGATGCGGCTTGGGTGGTGGAGTTGCCTTTATGGGTTTGGCGAATCGTGCTGACGTTGAGTTTTTTGAGATAGTTTGAAATAGCAAGTGTGCGTTTGCCCGCAAGGGTTTGGGAAACCGATGGCTTTCCGGTAGAGGTAAATCCGGTGACATCAACAGGTAC
This sequence comes from Candidatus Nanopelagicales bacterium, assembly GCA_041689635.1. Taxonomy (GTDB): domain Bacteria; phylum Actinomycetota; class Actinomycetes; order S36-B12; family S36-B12; genus UBA4592. The sequence goes on from JBDNFV010000069.1 coordinate 2,233, forward strand.
ACCGCTGGCTAACCTGGCAATTTTTTTGAGTTTCACCGCACTGGCTTTGCTGATTGCTGCGCTGTTCTTGGCGAAGTAGATCAACTGCGCTGACGCTAACGCGGATGCTGCCGTGCTTGTGGTTTGAATTTGCGTCTTGTCCCCCGCTGCGCCGGCGCCGTTAAGGGTGAAGCCCACCGCAATGCTCACGGGGAGTTGGCCCTGGCGAACCATATTGATCTGAATCGAGTGCCTGCCAGCGGGAAGGTTGGGGATGGTAAAGGATGCGGTGAAGTTGTTGTCATAGCCAACGATTCCCGCGCCAACCCAAGTGGGGCTCGAAAGAATGTAAAGGCCGGTGGTTGTCAGCCGCTGCAAGCCTTCACCCGTGATTGTTATGCGCTGACCGGGCGTCAAGATTTGATTGGTTGCATTCAGCGCGCCTTGACCTGTTACCGCCCAGTCGGATCCCGCGATGGCAAAACCACTGGGAGTCAGTTCAGCCTTGCGCAACTGCACTGGCTGACCGGCTGCATCAATAATCTGGAACGCTCCGGGGGCAGATGCTTGGTTGGAAGCGACGGGGGCTTGTGTCTTGGTGATTTCCTCAGGTGCTGTTGCGCTGCCTCCGGTTGAACCCCCGGATGTACCACCCGAACTTGAACCACCGCCGGGACTACTGCCCGGGCTGCTGGCAGCCGTATAGGTGAAAGCGTTTGTGGTGGTTGCTGCGCCGCCCATGGTCGTGAGGACAATGTTGACTTGGCCAGCAGCGCGTGGCGGACTGAAAGCGATCAGTTGAGTTTGGGCGATGACGTAGAACGTTGTTGTGACGCCGCCAAAGGTGACATTCGTTACCGATTCAAGGTTGGTTCCCAAAATCCGGATGGCGTCCCCACCGACCGTGGACCCTGTTGTCGGCGAAATCGAACTGACGGTGGGGGGGCTGTAATAGGAGTAAACATTGGATGCCGTTGCTGTTCCGCCAGGAGTGGAGGCACTGACGTTCACCGTGCCTTGGGATCCAACTGGCGTTGTTACTTGAAGTTGGGTTGGGCTTGTGTAGGTCACCGAGTTGGCGTTCGTGCTGGCGAATTTAACCGTTGATCCGGTGGTGAAGTTTGTTCCATAAATAGTCACTGTTTGATTACCGACGAGAGGACCACCATTGATACTCAGTGAACTGATGGTGGGTTGTCCAACGTAGGCGAAAGCCGTAACTTGGATGCTAGTCCCGCACGCCGACGTCACTTGAACATTCACATCACCCACTGACCTCGCGGGGGCGGTCGTGGTGATCGTTGTGCTACCAACCACAGTGAAAATTGCGGGTGAACCCCCAAAGGTGACCGAAGAAACTCCAGTGAAATTTTGGCCAGTAATGGTTAATTGCGTTGATCCGTCAGCGGCACCCATACTCGTGGACAGGGAGGTAACTACTGGGGCACTGCACACCGAACCGGTGTAGGTGAAGGCGTTACTCAGTGTTGTTGATCCCCCCGGGTTCGAGGCAACTATCGGTGAACTACCGGTAGAACCACTCGGTGTAATAAAAGTTACTTGCGTATCAGACACGACGCTGACGCTGGCCGCGGCCGAACCCCCGACGGTGACTCCAGTTATTCCCGTGAAACTGCTGCCGGTGAGCGTGAGTGTGGTTCCACCGGTAGAGGCGCCACTGACCGGTGAAACGGAGTTGATCATTGGTGCTGTTGAAAAGGATCGCGCGTACAACAACCTGTTGGGTGAACCCGAACCTGGGTTACCCACCACATTCGGCGTTGCAGCCGAAGTTAAGGCCATTGCAACCTGCGTTGGCGTCGCTGTTCGATTCAATCCCAAATACACGGCCGCGGCTCCCGCCACGTGCGGTGACGCCATGGACGTACCGCTAATCGTTGCCGTCGCGGTCGGGCTGGTGTACCAGGTCGACGTGATGGCGCTGCCCGGAGCGAAAATGTCCAAGACCGAACCGTAATTCGAGTAGGAAGCGCGCGCGTCGGTGTTATCTGTGGCGCCGACGGTGATCGCCGTCACCTCGCGCGCGGGACTCGAATTTGCGGCGTCAACATTGGAATTACCGGCCGCAACCACAACGGTGACACCAAGCCCTACCAGAGCACTAACAGCATCGTCCAACGACTTACTTGTGCCGCCGCCAAGACTCATGTTGACGACAGCAGGCGCCGTGAAGTTGGCCCCGATCCAGTTCAAGCCAGCAATCACGCCGCTGGTATAGCCACTACCCGAACAGTCGAGCACGCGGACTGGGATCAGAAAAACATTCTTAGCGACTCCATATTTGGTGCCACCAACGGTTCCCGACACGTGGGTGCCATGACCATTGCAGTCCACCGTGCTGGTCGACCCGGTCACAGTTGAGATACCGGGGAGCATGCGCGAGGAGAAATCATTATTTGGAGAGATCCCCGTGTCAACGATGTAGGCCCTAACACCAATTCCATCGCTTGCGCAGGAGTAACTGCTGTTCAAGGGAAGTGTTCTCTGATCAATTCGGTCAATTCCCCACGTCACGGGGGTCTGCGGTGTTGGGGTGCAGTTTGCGCTGCCGGGTGTGGGCGGTGTCGGCGGTGTTGGGGTGACCACTAGCTCCGTTGGCCGAATCGCATAGGTGTAGCGGCCCCCTTGAGCGCTAGCGACAGGGAATTTGTTCGAAATCAGGGCGTTAACCCCACCATCAACATAGGGCGCCGTCACATCTGTACTTCTTAAGCGCACCAAAGAGTTGCTCCGGTTATTGGGATCCGCGTAACCGATGGTAAATGTTGCGTTACTTGTCGAAGTTGGCGTGGACACACGGGCGTAATTGAACTCAAGGTCGATGTTTCCACTCCCCTGGTTGATCACTACGAGTTGGAATGACTGCGACGCTACTTTGCTGGGATACTCCCCGACGTTGACCCAGTTGATGCAGTACGCCAACTGGCTGTTTACCGTGATGGCGCCGTA
>JBDNFV010000070.1:0-1812 GCA_041689635.1 Candidatus Nanopelagicales bacterium
CTTTGTCACCGTGCACGTAAGGGTTGGCGTTGTACAAATGACAACCCCGGCCGGATCAACGACTTCGTAACCAACCACGGTCTCGGGAGAAGTGATGGGCACTTGCCAATTAACCACGACTGAATTGTTGACCGGCGTCAAGGAGATGTTTGTGGGTGCGGATGAAATTGTTGGGTATCCCGCGCCGGTGAGGGCTTGGTTCACCAGGTTGAGGTAGTCGATTGCACTGAAGCCAACCATCAGATAATCCCCAATGAATCCGGCGATACACCCACCGGCTGACCCTGAATTCACCCCGAGTACCAGGTTCTCGCCGACGGTGTTTGTTGCATACGTGGGGCCGCCGCTGTCACCACTACACACACCCACAGATGCATTTTGAGCAACAGAGAAAACTGGGCCAACCGAAGAATTCGGTGCGTACGTGTCAATGGGAACATTAGCTTGAATGGGTAAAACGTCTCTTTGGTTTGGGGCTTTGAGTCCGTAACCCACGATCGTCGCTGGATATAAGGAGGCCGCCCAACGTGTCATTTCGACACTGGTCGCTAATCGGGAATACATGCTGGGACCTACATCACGATCCAAAAGTAACACCGCAAAGTCATTTGGTTCAACTCGGCTTGAGGCGTTGACGTAGTTGGCCGGCGTCCAGATCCCAACCACGTTTGCCGGGCTTGCCCCTTGCGGCCCGGTATTACTGAACTGCACTGCAGCACCGCCGGGTGGGAAAACCGCCAACTTGGGCACCCGAGTCGAACTACCTTCCATGGTCACGCAGTGTCCAGCGGTGAGTAACACCCGCGGTTTCCACACGACTGCACTACAACTCTTGCTCCACGAGGCACCGTCAAAAATCGCGAGCGCTGCAACTCCAGGGTTGCCAGCGGCCGAAGTGCCACCGTAAATACGGGGGTTTAACGCATCGACGTTGGCACTCACGCCGGTTGACGGAACCAGAATTATTGAAGTGATCAAGAGGGCACTAAGGCCGGCGATCGGGAGTCTCACTGACAGAGTGTAACTGTTGCCATGAACTGTGGGTACACGACAAGTGCCAGGAAATCATTGTCACGTCCGATATTCCTTCTTGATGATGACAGTGGTGTGGGCAAAAACGAGGTCGATTTGATCACCGCGATAGCCACTTTCAGCCGGGCGATTCCTTGGAATCGATCGCAGCTGCTGGGAGCAAGCGATGCTTGCCGAGTCAACGAATGACGCGGTTTGGGGTCACCATCTTAAGTGATTAAGTAACACTGGGATACATTGATGACCTATGACCAAGGGAATTTCACGCCGCGGTTTTCTAGCAAGTTCAGCAGCAGGTGCAGCGGCAGTGGGAATTGCAGCCGGCACCGGCACGACTCCAGCACACCCAACGGTTGCCCAGAGTCGGCGCAAAGCACGAGCGGGTGCCCCCAATGTCATTATGATTTTGGTCGACGAGATGCGATTCCCGATGCACTTCCCCAAGGGAATAAATACTCCGGACCAGTTCTTACAGGCCCACATGCCCAATCTTGCCCGGCTGTGGAATCGCGGGGTGAAATTCAGCAATCACTACACATCCGGGACCGCATGCAGTCCGGCGCGAGCGTGCTTGGTTACCGGTCTCTACCCACACCAAAACTGGTGCCTGCAAACAAGAAAGGGGAAGCAGCCGGGATCCAGCGGTCCTAGTGCTCCAGCATTGCAACGGGATTTCCCCACCTACGGAAAAATAATGCGCTCCGCCGGTTACCGCACTCCCTATGTTGGCAAATGGCACCTATCGGATGCACCTCTCGCCGACACAGATCCGGAGGCACC
>JBDNFV010000071.1:0-5838 GCA_041689635.1 Candidatus Nanopelagicales bacterium
GACTTCAGCGCCTTCGGCTGTGGCTACCGCAACGTAGCCCAAGATTCGATCCAATGCCGCTTCTTCGATTACCGGTCCAAGTTCCGTCTGTGGATCAGAGGGGTCGCCCACGACCCGGCTGTTCGCCACCTTCGCCAGGGCGGTAACCACGTCGTTCCGAATTGAATTATGAACCAAAATGCGTGAACCAGCACTGCAATTCTGCCCGGTGTTCCAGAAGCTACCCATGGCGAGTTCTTCGGCAATGGTGTCAATTTTGTTCGCGCAGTCAGCCATCACAATCTGGGGGCTCTTGCCGCCCATTTCCAGAACAATTTCTTTCATGTTACTTTCCGCCGAGTACTTCAAAAAGATTCTGCCGACCTCGGTGGAACCGGTGAACGCAATCAGATCAACATCCATGTGAAGGCCCAATGCTTTTCCTGCAACGTGTCCGAGCCCGGTGACCACGTTGAACACACCGTTGGGCACACCGGCTTGGGTTGCCAGTTCAGCGATCCGCAGCGTGGTGAGCGACGATAGTTCAGCGGGCTTAACAACGATTGAGTTACCGGCGGCCAAGGCAGGGGCCAGTTTCCAGGCCAGCATCGCGGCCGGGAAGTTCCACGGCAAAACCGCGCCAACCACCCCGATCGGTTCGCGGACAATGAGGCCAAGGGCATCAGGTCCGGTCGGTGAAATTTTTCCAAATACTTTGTCGGCCGCTTCGGCATACCAGCGCATGGTGTTGACCACGTCAGGGATATCAAATGTTCGACACTCCGTAATGGGCTTACCAGCATCGATGGACTCGGTTACCGCCAGTTCCTCCGCATTTTCCTCGATCAAATCAGCCAGTTTCATCAAGATCACTTTGCGCTGCGCTGGTGACAGTGCACTCCACGAACCCGATTCAAAGGCTGCTCGGGCAGAGGCCACCGCTAGATCAACGTCTGTCTCTCCACAGGCGGCAATCGAGGTGATCACCTGACCCGTTGCTGGTGCAAGCGAGTCGAAAGTTTCACCGTTAGCCGCATCGACAAATGCGCCACCGATATAGGCCTGGGTTCGTACAGTGTCGGGTAGAGAGAGGGTGAGGGTCACAATGAGCCTTTCGTAGCTTTCGGGTCGGCAGCACAACTTCCGAACTGGTGCAGCCCAGATTACACACTGTGGAATCCACTTATACGCAAAAAAGCATCACATGTGGTGAAAGACGGTGTAACCGAAAGCGGGTAGCCTCTCGTGGGGTTTGCGTCGGCCGGTTGCGCACCTTGCGGCCGGTTAGGCCTTTCGTCGATCGTTCTGAGCCAGAAGTTGGGAACGCAATTGCGGTTGAGGCCAGTCCTGGGTGAGTGCCTGGCGTAGTAGTTCTGCTTGACTGAGCGGAACCATGCCATTGACCGGTTGATCGCTGTCGAGGTTGGTTGGAAATGGGTAGCCCTCCGCGGTGGCCGCGATGACATCTGCGATCTGAATTGGTGTCAAATTTCCACTGTTTCCCAGATTTCGGAGAGTGGCGTAAACCCGGAGACAGATATCGGTGCGGTCAACCGTTTCCATTGCCCGACCGAATGCCGAGGACACTTGCAGCAAATTTGCCATTCTGACTATGTCGGTGGATTTGTTTTCGCCAGCGCCGTGAATCAGTGCCGGGTTGAAGAAAATCACATCCCCTTTTTCTAGGGGCAGTTGGATCATATGTGCCGAGAAATAATCTTTAATCCCCTGGTTTTGCCAGGCAAGATAACCGTGCGAGTATTTTTGTGAATGAGGTAACAACATGGTCGGTCCGCTTTCCACCGGCATATCGCAATGCGCCACCGCACCTTGGAGCGTGTAATAGCGTGAACTTTGGTGGATGTGGCGGGGGTAACGCTGTGCTTGCTCGATCGACATGAACCCGAGGTGGTAGTCGCGGTGCGGCTCTTGGGGTTTACCGCCGGGGTAGACCACGTTCACCTGCGAGGTCATTTGGTAGTTGGGCCCAAGCCAGGCGAGTGATCCAAGCGCCAGTACTCGGTTGGAGTAGTACGCGGCGTATACGTCGGGGTTGGCACGGGCCAGTTTTTCTTGGGCGTTCCAGATTCTTGCATTTGCACCTGGTTTACCGAAATGGTCACCCTTCGTGGTGTTGTCGATTTTTTCACCGTCGATGATGGATTCAAAAACCGTGGTTGCGGCGTCAATGGTCGAGGTGTCAGCGAACGCTCCCTTGATCGCGATCACGCCGGGTCCCGAATCAAGGGCCGTAAACCACTCCGCTGACACCTCCTGTGTTTCCGACGGGTCGCTGAGATTTAGGGATCCGATGTCGTAGATCACTAGGTTACGCTCCACCCGCGACGCGTGCGGGTAGTCCGCTATCTGTGTTACTTGTTCACACATGAGCGCAAGGTCCGCTACACGAACCTGCGATTCATCGAGCCAGTAAGCCGACATCGTCCCTCCTCAATCGTGGGCGTTTCTTTGAAGTCATCGGTCGGTGATCGGTGCTAGGCGACCGGTTTCTAATTGCACGCGCAGACTCTCGAGTGCTTCTCTGACACTGAAGTCTTTCATTCCTAGGGTCGCTTTCGTGACCTCGGATGCCAAGCTGGTATCGATCGGCACGGCGCCGGGAAAACGCTGTGACTCGGGGACCGAGATGAACTCCACCAAATGTGGGTCCAATTCGAAAACGTCAATGCTTTGATGAACCAAGTCTTCTCGAGTGATCGCCTCCGAAGCCACCAGGTGGAAGATCCCGGTCGCCTGCCGGTTGATGGCGTGATCAACCGTGGCTCCGATTTCGGCCGCGAGGGAAGGAGTCGCAATGAGGTTGGCACCTTGCCCGATCCACGCTTGGAAGACCCTACCCGCTTGGACAGTTTTCACCAGTGAGGTAACAAAAAAGCCGAAACCGCAGTCTTGGCTGCGGGGACCATCCTCTTGTAATCGGTGTTGTCCCATCACTCCGCCGATTCGCATGATTGTGTAGGGATCGTCGCGATCGCGGATAACTTGTTCACTCAATGCCTTCAGCACACCGTAAAGGTTGATCGGATTTGGGGGCAGCGTTTCCGGGACCAGGTGTCCTTGTCCGTCGGTCACCCAGTCCGTTGAAATGTAATGAATGGGGATACCAACCGCGGCTTTACTCAGTTGCTGGGTTACCCCAACGTAGGAGTCGTAACCGTAATTGCGGTCCGTCATCATGTGGTCAAAGTCATTTGCAATAGCACAATGCACGATCGCATCAAACCCAGAAACTTTCTCCGCAAGGGATGCCCGATCGGTGTAGTCAACAATTGCGTGAGCCCACGGTAAGTCGACTTTCGGTTCGGATCGGGTTGCCGCAACGACGTCATGGTCCCGACTCACTAATACGTCTGCTATTTGTGAACCCACAAACCCGGTCGCCCCCGTAATCAAAACCTTTGGCATTGACAGTCCTTATCCCGAGTTCGCTTCACCACTAATTATTTATGATCACCGGTAGACCGGTGCGCAATGATTGGGAGCATGCTTGAGCCAACACCACCGGAATGCGTCCCGCGTCCGCCGACACTGGGGACTCCCCCCCTTGTTCGACATAGTTGATGAAGGCTTGCCATTGCAGCCGATATGAATCCAGGTAGCGATCCAGGAACAAAAACGGCAGTCCCGGTGTACTGGTCCCCTCGCTGGTGCGAACCATGCCGCTGTGTGTGGGCGGGTTCTCCGACGCTGCCATCCCTTTTTCACCAAAGACTTCGACGCGCTGGTCGTAACCGTAAACCGCCTGACGAGAGTTGTCGATCGTCGTGATGGTCCCGTCAGCGTGGGTCAGCATGACCATCGCGGTGTCGATGTCGCCGGCTTCACCAATTGCCGGATCAATTCTGACCGCACCTTTGGCGAAAACCTCTACCACCGGTGAATCCACCAGGTACCCGGTCATGTCAAAGTCGTGAATCATCATGTCCACAAAAATTCCACCGCTGACCTTGATGTAGGCCACGGGGGGTGGGGCGGAATCCCTACTGGAAATCCGGGCAAGGTGAACGGCGCCGATCACCCCCTTCGCAATCGCGTTATGAACGGATGCATGGGCCGGATCGAATCTTCGGTTAAATCCCACCATGAATGGCACCTGATTTTCTTTGATTGCCGCAATGGCCCGATCGACCTCATCAAGATTTAAACTAATGGGTTTTTCGCAGAATATCGCTTTGCCCGCAAACGCTGCCTTTTCAATGAGTCCCACGTGGGTATCCGTACTCGAACAAATAGCCACTGCATCAATGTCTGGAGAATTCATCAATTCGTCGACGGTCAACGCCCGCACTTGTAGTTGCTCAGCAACCGAACTGGCGAGGTCTGCGTTAGCGTCCGCCACCGCGACCAAGCTCGCGCCGGTTAATTCCCGGGCAATAATCTGGGCATGCATTTTGCCGATTCGGCCAACGCCGACAACCCCGATTGCGAGCATACAAATCCCATCTTCACATATTCACGTCAATCGAAGGTACGTTACGTATTTTTAAGACATGGACTCAAGCTCATGGGCTAGTGCCTCAAGTTCGGCGCCACCGGCCATGGCTTGGACCAACTCTTCTCGGGTTACTGCTGATCGGTCGTATTCGGCCGTCATGTGGCCACGGTTGAGCAGATAAAAACGATCCCCGACAAGGAAAGCGTGTTGGGGATTGTGGGTAATGAAAACAACAGCAACACCTCGTTCCTTCGCCTGCTTGACGTACTTGAGAACTATGCCGGATTGTTTTACTCCGAGTGCACTGGTGGGTTCGTCGAGGATCAAGACATTCGCACCAAAGTGAACTGCCCGAGCGATCGCTACCGCTTGCCGTTCACCACCGGAAAGAGTTCCAACCGGCTGGTCAGGATCACGAATGTCAATACCAAAATCGAGGAGCTCTTTTTTACACGCGGTCTTCGCGTATTTGCTGTCTATCACCCGAAACGGCAACGGGAACTTTGTCGGTTCATTCCCGAGAAAAAAATTACGCCACACTGACATCAGCGGAACCGTCGCCAAGTCTTGGAAGACGGTCGCGATTCCTTTTGCCAAGGCATCACGCGGTGATGAGAATTTTTCATTATGACCGTTCACGGTCATAACTCCCTCAGTTGGTTGATACACCCCGCTGAGAATCTTTATTAAGGTTGATTTGCCGGCACCATTGTCACCCAAAACGCAGGTGACTGAACCCTGATCAACATGCATGCTGACATCTTGCAATGCAATGACGCTGCCAAAGCGCATGGTCACGTTTTCTAAACTGAGCGCGTAGTTGGATGCCTTATTCATGGCGGCGGGCCCATCCGAATCAGGGTTGTTCATTTTCGGCTCCCCTGGAATCGTCGACTAATGAAATTGTTCGTCAAAACAGCCGCGAAAAGGATCAGGCCTAGGAAAAGCCAGGACCAGTCTGTGTTCCAACCGGCGTACGCGATACCAATAAATGCCATTCCAATAATGGCCGCACCAATTGATGCACCGATCGCTGAACCGTATCCACCGGTGAGCAGACAACCACCAACGACGGCGGCGATGATGAATACGAATTCTTCACCCACGCCTTGACCGGCCTGCATGGATCGCAAGCGCAGCAAACTGATGACTCCAACGAGCGCGGCAGACATGGAGGTAAACATGAAAAGAGTGATTTTGGTGCGCTTAACGGGCACGCCGGTATTGCGCGCCGCGATCTTGTCGCCACCGACCGCGAAGATCCAGTTGCCAAATTTTGTGCGGGTGAGGAGCCAGGTGGCCAAAATGGTGATCAGAATCCACCAGACAACCGCCATTTTGAAGCCGTAGGGCTGCCAGATTTCAGCTGCAAAAACCGCCCTGGCGCTTTCAAAGCCGGAACC
>JBDNFV010000072.1:0-7891 GCA_041689635.1 Candidatus Nanopelagicales bacterium
GTTAGTCAACGATTTTCGCGGCCGCTTCAGCGATTGTTAGCCGATGATCCATTGCGGCTTTTCGCAGGAAGGTAAATGCCTGCTCTTCGTTCATCCCAGAGTCCTGAAGGACTTTTTTGGCTCGGTCAACAACCTCGGACGCGTGATTTCGAGTCCGGAGCCGTGCCACCTCAGCATTGAGACCCACGAATTGCTGCCACCGCGCGTGGGCCAGGACGAGCGCTGCCCGAACTTCGACTCCGGTGAAGGGCTTGACCAAATAGCCGAAAGTCCCGGCTGCGGCAGCGCTGGCAACCAGGTCGGTTTGGGAAAATGCACTCAGAAGCACGACCGGCGCTATTTCGGCGCTAATGATTTCAGAAGCCGCACTGATGCCATCACGCACCGGCATCGCAATATCCATCAAGACGACGTCGGGTCTTAAAGTTCGGGCCGCGTCTACCGCCAGTTGACCGTTGCCCACCGAACCCACAACGTCGATACCGAGTTCGGTGAGTGTCTCTGCCACATCGAGTCTGATCAACGTTTCATCTTCGGCGATGAGAACGCGAAGGGGCTTCGTTGATTCATCGGCCTCGGGTACGTCCTGGCTGCGCATAGGGCAAGGCTAGGACGTATCGGTACCTAGATAAGGTTATGCCCCCTAGCCCCGGTATCCCAACCGGTAGAGGAAGCGGTCTCAAACACCGTCCAGTGTGGGTTCGAATCCCACCCGGGGCACATAATGCCGCCATGGGTGTGTTTTCAAAGATCGCGGTCGCAGCGGCTGGCACCGTACTCATTCTTGGCGTGAGCGGATGCTCGACTAGCCCCGACGTGGGCGAGGGAAATGAGCTAGGAAATCATTTTGAAACGTCTAATCCGTCAGATGAATTTCTCGATGATGGCTCGGGAAATGAACTTGAAATCGGCAGTGATTTAACCCTTCCGCCAACGTGGCCGATCGGAGTTCCCACCCCGGTCGGTTCCTTGATCGCCGTCTCGGTGATTGATGAGCAGACAGCCGTTGCCACGTGGTCCGTTACTGGCGACGTGGTGCCGGCCCAAATTGAATTTCTCACTTTATTTGACTCTGGGTATGTCGTCCAACCAATTCCCGATCTTTCAACGGAGAGCATTTTTGTCTACGGTGCGATAGGAAACGGTTACGACATCACAATCAGCGCAACCGTGGGCGAAAAAAGCACGGACCCGGGTGAAATCACCCTGCTGATAAATCCGAGCTCGTAACCGATTGACTTGTTGAATCTACTGACCGGGAAACTGCGCCCAGGACGCCGTGCACAAATGAACCGGAATCATCCGTCGACAAACTTTGGGCCAGTTCAACGGCTTGACTCACCACAACGGCGTGCGGGGTTTCCGGCAGAAACAGCAACTCGCCGACGGAAAGCCGCAAAATTGCCCGGTCAACATCGGGCATCCGTTCCAGACTCCAGCCCTGCGCATTCGCCTGAATCTCTGCGTCGATCACAGGCTGGTTGGACGCAACAACATTGACCAACTCAACGGCATACGTATTGAGTTCGGGGTCACCATCGCTCGCGCGCCGACGAACATGCTCACCTAAGACCATCAGGATCGGAACTTGCTTCGATTCCGCTTCAAAAATAATGTCCAGGGCGCGCTTGCGGGCCTTACCGCGAGCTGACATTAGTCGTTCACGCGGCCAAGGTATGAACCATCGCGTGTGTCAACTTTGACTTTCGTGTTGGAGTCGATAAACAAGGGGACCTGAATCTCGGCGCCGGTCTCCAACGTTGCCGGCTTGGTGCCCCCACTTGATCGGTCACCCTGAAGTCCCGGCTCGGTGTATGTGAGCATGATTTCCACCGACGCTGGCAAGTCGACGATGATCGGATTGCCTTCATGGATTGCGACTTGGACAGTCTGGTTTTCCAGCAGGTACTTGGAACTATCCCCGACGATCGAATTGGGTACTGGGAACTGCTCATAGGAGATGTTGTCCATGAACACCCAGCTGTCGCCATCACGGTAGAGGTACTGCATCTCACGGCGATCAACCGAAGCCGTCTCCACTTTGACGCCAGCATTAAATGTGCGGTCAACGACCTTGCCACTGAGCACGTTTTTCAACTTACTGCGAACAAATGCCCCACCCTTGCCTGGCTTTACATGTTGGAAGTCGATAACGGTCCACAGTTGTCCATCAATATTGAGGACGACGCCGTTTTTAAGATCATTACTGGTTGCCACCGGGGTGCCTTATCTCTCTTTCACACATTACGACGGCAACTCGGGTAGCTGCCACGCACGCTCTACGCCTTGGACAACAATAGTCGCGAGAGCGCATGCAGGGCCAATAGGTAGGAATCCACACCGAAGCCCGCAATAACACCGGTTGCGAGAGGTGTAATCACCGAATGGTGTCGGAATTCCTCGCGCGCACCCGGATTGCTGATGTGCACTTCGATTAAGGGGGCTCGAAGCATTGCACACGCATCGGCAATGGCATAGGAGTAATGAGTAAATGCCGCGGGGTTGATCACGACGGGCAATGCGAGCTCAGCGGCGTCATGCAACCATTCAATAATTTCACTCTCACTGTTGCTCTGACGAATGTCAACTTCCAGCCCCAGTTCAACTGCTTTGTGCTTGGCTTCCCGCTCAAGGTCGGCATAATTCAGGGTCCCGTAAATCTCAGGTTCCCTGCTGCCGAGTCGATTCAGATTCGGTCCATTGATGATCAGAACCCGGTGCGCCATGGCCCAACCTTACCGAAACTTTTCGCTCAATTGTCTAGGACAGGTTGCTGTAGGCCGAGAAAAGAAGTGAGGGATCTGGTCCTTCTAGGATTGCCGGTTTTCCGATCCCGTCGAGAACCACAAAACGCATCAGATCACCGCGGGCTTTTTTGTCCACCTTCATGGTCGAAAAAAGCGAATCCCAGCGTCCCGCCGGATAGGTGGTGGGAAGCCCAATTACTTCCAGGACATCGCGGTGGACCTGCAGGTCCGCATCAGATAGTCGTCCGGCAATATTGGCCAATTCCGCCACAAACATGATGCCAACGGAGACGGCCGCGCCGTGACGCCAACGGTAATTCTCAAACTTTTCCACGGCGTGCCCAAATGTGTGCCCGTAGTTAAGTACTTCCCGACCCAGATCAGCACCACCCTGTTCGGTGAAGTCTCGCGAGACAACCGCCGCCTTAACCGCGATCGCTCGTTCAATCAAGGAAGTAACAATCTCCTGTTCTGGGTCAAATGACCTCTCTCGCTCGGTTAAAATCGTGTCCAAAATACTGGGATCACTCGTCAACCCGACCTTAGCGACCTCGGCCAGACCCGCGCGTAGGTCGTTTTCTGGAAGGGAACTTAATGAATTGACGTCGATGATCACCAAACGTGGGCTATGGAATGCGCCAACCAGGTTCTTTCCCGCATCGGTATTAATGCCGGTTTTCCCGCCAACGGAAGCATCAACCATGCCGAGTAACGTGGTGGGAACCGCGATCCAGTCAATCCCTCGCAACCAGGTCGCAGCAACGAAACCTGCGAGGTCGGTTGTGGCTCCCCCACCCAACCCAATAATCATGTCTGATCGGGTAAATTCTGAGGACCCTAAAGCATTCCAGCAGTACTCCAGCACCGCCGCTGTCTTGGAATCTTCGGCTTCGGGCACCTCAATCAAAATCACCCGCGGACCCGATTCTCCCAATTCGACTTGAAGAGATTCGGCACTCAACCGCAATGCGATCGGATAAATGATGGCAACTCGAGTTGCCGTGGAAACTGCACCATGCAACTCACCAAGAAGACCACGACCAATATGTACGTCGTAGTTGTGTTCAGCTTTTACGGTAATGCTTAACATGTATCACCATTCGTTAGTTTGTCGGCAATTTGCTGGGCAAGTTGCTGTGCATCAAGGGAGTTCGCATCGATTTGATGGGTGGCTAAACGTTCGTAAATGGGAGTGCGCGTCTCCAATAACGATACGAGATTTGCTCGAACATTGCCCACCAGTAGCGGCCGTGGCGCCGAGAGACCGGCTCGGCGAAAAGCAACCGAACTACTGACGTGAAGCCAAAAAATTGGTGCGCCACTGTCATGGATTTCTTTCGCGGTGCGTTCATCCATCACGGCGCCACCCCCGAGGGACAGGACCCCTTCACACGTATGGAGGGCCGACGTGATTACCGCATGTTCCCATTCGCGAAATACTGACTCGCCATGATTGATGAAGATATCGGGGACACTTTGACCATGTCCGATTTCAACCAGTTGGTCTGAATCAGCAAATGGGAGACCGAGTATGGCTGCCAATAGTTCACCAACGGTCGTTTTACCTGACCCTGGTGCACCGATCAGAATTGCCCGTGGTGTCATCCAAAAACTTACGGTGCCAGTGGCGCGATTTTGATCGCGAGGTTGTCGAGGTAACCGGCAATATTGCGTTGACACTCACCCAGGGAGTCACCACCAAACTTGTCCAATATTGCCTCAGCCAGTACGAGGGCTACCATCGCCTCGGCGACAATTCCCGCAGCGGGGACGGCGCACACATCGGATCTTTGATTGATGGCCACGGCTGCTTCTCCGGTCGCGGTATCAATTGTCTGTAATGCCTTGGGAATTGTTGAAATGGGTTTCATGGCGGCGCGAATCCTCAACATTTCACCCGTACTCATTCCGCCTTCCGTGCCGCCAGATTTTCCTGAACCGCGATGAACCTGGTCGCCTTGGGCAAAAATTTCGTCTTGGGCCAGTGATCCCCGGATAGCAGCCAATTCGAAGCCGTCACCCACTTCGACACCCTTAATCGCTTGTATTCCCATCAGTGCCGCTGCCAACTTTGAGTCGAGTCGGCGGTCCCAGTGCGTGAAACTTCCTAAGCCTGGTGGCAATCCAACGGCGACCACCTCAACGACGCCACCCAGAGTGTCACCGTCGCGGTGGGCCGCACCTATTTCCTCTTCCATCAAGGCACTCACCTGGGGGTCAATACAGCGCACCGGGCTGGCATCAATGACATCAATCTGGTGCGGCATCGGGGCGGCGCCGGTGTAGGTCACCGAACCAATTCGGACAACATGACTGACCAGAGTTATTCCGGCTGCCTGCTCAAGGAATGCCCGCGCTACGGCGCCCAGGGCAACTCTCGCGGCGGTCTCGCGGGCGCTCGCACGTTCCAAAATCGGTCTGGCGTCGCTGAAATCGTATTTCTGCATCCCGGCTAAATCAGCGTGTCCAGGACGCGGTCGAGTCAGTGGTGCGTTTCGAGCCAAGCCGTCAAGAATCACTTGGTCCACCGGCTCGGGATTCATCACCGCTTCCCATTTTGGCCACTCGGTATTACCAATCTCAATGGCAATTGGACCACCCAGGGTTTGGCCGTGGCGGACCCCACCGAGAAATTTAACGTCGTCCTTTTCAAATTTCATCCGGGCCCCGCGACCCGTGCCGAGCCTGCGCCGGGCCAGATCACGGTCAAGGTCAGCCGTGGTAATACGAAATGAAGCCGGTAGCCCTTCGATGATGGCGGTCAGCGCCGGTCCGTGTGACTCTCCGGCGGTTAACCAACGAACTCGGGACACCATGGCTTAATACTGTCAGATCCAGGCTACGCGCCCGCGCTCACACCCACGGCAATAATCCCGGATATCACAACTCCCGCGGCCATGAATGGGCCAAATGGCACATTCCGGGTTTTGCGTTGGGTAAACAACAGAGGTAGGGCCCACACGGCGGCGCCGGTAAATGAAATGAGTGAGCCAACGTAGAGATAATTCCAGCCCAAGGAACCTAGGTAGAGCCCGACAACCGCTGCGTATTTGACATCACCCATTCCCATCCCCCCGAGCAGGTGAATGGCTAGATAGATCATGCAGGCGATAAAAGATCCCGCACACGCATTCACCAGTAGACCAAGATCACCCCGTAATTGCGCTGTGAGTGCAAAACCAAACACGCCACCGACGAGGGCAACAAGAACTAATCGATTGGGAAGTCGATGCTCGCGAAAATCGACTCTGGCCAGCATGACCGCGGTCACAATAAACCATATCCAGGTGGCAAAAACCGCGATGACACTCACGTCGTTCATGAGTCGATTCTGATGACACCCGGACTAGTACTCAAGACCAAAAATCAGGCTGTGGATAACCCGTCAGGCAGTGCGGCGCGCATGGCCTCAACCGGAGCTGCGCATCCGGTAAATAGTTCAACCTGAACCGTTGCCTGCCACAACAGCATTTCGATCCCGCTCAGCACCAAGCCTCCGCTATGCGCGGCCCAGTAGCGCGCCATCTCACTTGGCCACGGATTGTAAGCAATGTCAAGAAGGGCAGGAAGACTCTGAATCGAGGTGAATGCTTCAATGATGTTCCCTTGCGCGGAACTGGGAACGGTACTAATCACCACATCCCCCACAAGATGAACTCCTTGGTCCAACCCCAGCACCCGAACTTTCACTCCCAATGAATCACCATGATGGTAAATAATGGAGGCCGACACTTGATTACGCGAGAAGCAGGTGATCTCTTGTGTCCCTAGTTGAGCAAGTGCACTTAAGGCACTACGCGCCGTTGCACCTGAACCAATGATGCAAGCCGATTCCATCAGACCAAGGCCCGCTCGCTTGATGGTTTCGGTGATTCCAAAAACATCGGTGTTTTCTAATGCCCAATGCAGGTTGGCATCTCGGTACACCGTATTAGCGCAGCCAGTTTCAGTAACGAGTGGTGATTGTTGCGAGATGAGGGCGAGCACTTCGTGTTTTAAAGGCATGGTGAGTGAGTAACCCAGAAAGTCGCTGTCGAGTTCAGAAATACGCTGTCGAAGGTTAGATGCGGACGTTTCGATTGCCGTGTAATCAATGTTGAGTCCGAGAGCCGTGTAAGCGGCGCGATGCAAGATTGGTGAGAGTGAGTGCGATATTGGCGACCCGAGCACAGCCGCTTTCATGCTCATGTCGAGCTCACCGTGCATCTAAAAAGGCGCGGTATTCCGCCTTTAACGTTAAAAACTTTTTGTACGTCTGGGCGAACTTCGTTTCACCCGTATCAGGGTTCACCGTCACGAAATACAACCATTTACCTTTCGCTGGTGACAAAGCAGCCTCCAACGCCGATTCCCCTGGCGAGTTGATCGGGGTGGGCGGGAGTCCAGTAACTTTGTACGTGTTGTACGGCGATTCAGTATCTAGTTGGTCTGCGGTGAGCTCCAGTTGGTCAAGTCCCAATGCGTAGGACACGGTTGAATCAAATTGCAAAGGCATCTTGGCTGCCAACCGGTTATAAACCACGGCCGCTACTTTGGCGAAGTCTTTGGGGATAACCTCACCCTCCAGTAGTGATGCGATCGTGAGCACCTCGTAAGGGCTACGGCCCAATTGGGTGGCCCGAGCTTCAAGATCAATGCTCGTCGCCGACTGATTGAATCGGCTGACCAATAAGATAAGAATTGACTCCGCGTTTTCATCCCCGGCCAAGTCGTACGTTGCCGGGAACATGAATCCATCCGGCCTATTTTCAGCCCAACCAGGCAAGGCCAGCGCATCTGGATTTTCTAATACTTGCTCAAAGTCGGTGAGCGGAAGACCCGCCGCACTCGAGGCAAGGGCGACAGTTTCACCCAGCCGTAAACCTTCGGGTAAGACTAATCGAGATGCCGCTCGCGAGGCGGGGTCCAACATCAAATCAAGTGCCGACTCCCCACTCATCTGCATTTTCATCGCGTAGACTCCTGGACCAATTGTTGAGCTTTGCTCGTTATTCGCGGCTGCGGACGTGAAACTCTCAACGGATTTGATCACACCATCGGCCTTAAGTGTGTTTCCAATTTGAGTCAGGCTGTCACCTCGACTCACGTTCACGCTGACGCTGCCTGACCCGGATCCGACGTAGTCATTTGTTTCACCGCCACCA
>JBDNFV010000073.1:0-2963 GCA_041689635.1 Candidatus Nanopelagicales bacterium
ACCATCCCCATTGGTGAGTTGGTCGTGCTCATGAAGGCGTTCACCAACTTGAGTCGCTTGAGCGCGCGGGTCTTCTTTTGGCCCTTGCCGGTTGCGATAATCTCGCGCAGGTACTCCGACTCGGCTGCCAGGTCGAATGACTCCAGGCGTTTTTCAATTGCTGCAGCACCCATGCCACCGTCGAACCAGCGACCGTAGCGATCGCGCATTTCACGGAAAAGCATTTCGTCCCCTTCAAGGTCCTGCACCTTAAGGGTCCGGAAACGATCAAAAACCTTGTCTAAGCGCTCGATTTGAACGTCAGCACGGCGACGAATTGCAGCGAGCTCACGCTCGCCTGATTCGCGAACCTTACGTCGCACTTCACTTTTGGCGCCCTCGGCTTCGAGTTCGGCAATGTCAGCTTCCATCTTTTGCGCACGGGTCTCAATGTCTGAATCGCGACGCTTGGAGATCTGCTTCTTTTCAACACTGAGTTGATTCTCAAGTGAAGGCAGCGCTTCGTGGCGACCGTCAACGTCCACCCAGGTGATCATGTAAGCGGCAAAGTAAATTACCTTCTCAAGATCCTTGGGCGCGAGATCAAGTAGGTAACCCAAACGGCTGGGCACACCCTTGAAGTACCAGATGTGGGTCACTGGTGCGGCAAGTTCAATGTGACCCATGCGCTCTCGGCGAACCTTGGCGCGAGTTACCTCAACACCACAACGCTCGCAGATGATTCCTTTGAAGCGAACCCGCTTGTACTTACCGCAGTAGCACTCCCAGTCACGAGTAGGCCCGAAGATCTTCTCGCAGAACAGGCCATCTTTCTCCGGCTTGAGTGTGCGGTAGTTGATGGTTTCTGGTTTCTTGACTTCACCGTAAGACCAAGTGCGAATGTCGTCTGCTGTTGCAAGACCAATGCGCAACTCGTCAAAGAAGTTAACGTCTAACACGTGTGTGTCCTTCGTTCGTTTCGAATAATTCGGATGAGTGGGTGATTACAGTTCGTCAACACTGCTGGGCTCGCGCCGTGACAGGTCAATTCCGAGTTCTTCGGCGGCACGGAATACGTCTTCATCGCTGTCCTTCATTTCGATGGCGACACCGTCTTTGGAAAGAACTTCAACGTTGAGGCACAAGGACTGCATTTCCTTGACCAAGACTTTGAAGGATTCCGGGATACCGGGTTCAGGGATGTTTTCACCCTTGACGATTGCTTCGTACACCTTGACCCGGCCCAGGACGTCGTCGGATTTGATGGTCAGAAGTTCTTGCAGTGCGTAAGCGGCGCCGTACGCCTCTAATGCCCATACTTCCATTTCACCAAAGCGCTGCCCGCCGAACTGAGCTTTACCACCCAAAGGCTGCTGGGTGATCATGCTGTAAGGACCGGTTGAGCGTGCGTGGATTTTGTCGTCGACCAAGTGCAGGAGCTTGAGAATGTAGATGTAACCCACCGCGATTTCACCCGGTATTGGATCACCTGTTCGACCGTCAAAAAGATTGGCCTTCCCATTGGGATTAACCAACTTCAAACCATCAGCCGTCGGTATCGTTGAATCAAGAACCAAACTCAACTCTTCCTCGCGGGCACCATCAAAGACGGGCGTCGCGATTTTGGTTCCCGGTGCCACCGACTTGACAGCATCAGGGAGTAACACGGCACGTGGGTCGGCAGGGTCGACATTCCAGCCGGCTGCCGCAGCCCAACCAAGATGGGTTTCCAGGATCTGGCCGATGTTCATTCGACCAGGAACACCTAGTGGGTTGAGCACAATGTCGACGGGGGTTCCGTCTTCCAAGAACGGCATGTCTTCTACCGGCAGAATCTTGGAGATAACCCCCTTGTTACCGTGACGGCCAGCAAGTTTGTCGCCTTCCTTGATTTTACGTTTTTGAGCGATGTAGACGCGCACCAGCTTGGTAACACCCGGTGGCAATTCATCGCCCTCATCCATGTCAAAGACACGGACAGCGATGATCTTGCCGGATTCACCGTGGGGAACCTTGAGCGAAGTATCGCGGACTTCTCGGGCTTTCTCGCCAAAGATTGCCCGCAGCAAACGCTCTTCAGGGGTCAACTCAGTTTCACCCTTGGGTGTCACCTTGCCCACGAGAACGTCACCGGGGACAACGTCTGCACCGACCCGGATGATTCCGCGGTCGTCGAGGTCTGCAAGCAGTTCCTCGGAGACGTTCGGAATATCCCGCGTTATTTCTTCTGGGCCAAGTTTGGTGTCGCGGGCATCAATTTCATGCTCTTCAATGTGAATTGAAGACAGGACGTCGTCTTGAACCAAACGCTGGCTCAAAATGATGGCATCTTCGTAGTTGTGGCCCTCCCATGACATAAATGCCACGAGTAAGTTCTTGCCCAGTGCCATTTCACCCAGGTCGGTCGATGGACCGTCCGCGAGAACTTCACCAGCTTCCACCCGGGCTCCACCTGAGACGATTGGACGCTGATTAAAGCAGGTGCCCTGGTTTGAACGACGGAACTTCTCGAGCTTGTAACTCGTGTAGGTGCCATCATCATTGGCGACCTCAACTAGGTCAGCGGACACTTCCTTTACCGCACCGGATTTTTGGGCAATGACAACATCGCCCGCATCGTAGGCTGCCCGGAACTCCATGCCGGTGCCTACGAGAGGTGCCTGAGCGCGCAGGAGCGGAACGGCCTGGCGCTGCATGTTTGAACCCATGAGCGCGCGGTTTGCATCGTCGTGCTCCAGGAATGGAATCATGGAGGTAGCAACCGACCACAACTGCCGTGGTGACACGTCCATAAAGTCAACTTCGTCGGGCTTGACGTATTCGACCTCGCCGCCTTTGACCCGAACGACAACTCGGTCGTGGCTTGTCATATTGCCATCTGCATCAATTGCGGTGTTTGCCTGAGCAATGACGTGCATGTCTTCTTCGTCGGCGGTGAGGTACTGAACTTCGTCGAGTACCCGGCCATTGATCACCTTGCGGTA
>JBDNFV010000074.1:0-1945 GCA_041689635.1 Candidatus Nanopelagicales bacterium
ATGGCGCCAAAATCGTCGGTGAACCAGCCTTGGGCCGCATGCAGGCTTCGCTGGGCCAGCGCACCGGCGGATGTCTGCTCGCGCAACTGGGTCACCGAATTGATAAAAGCCGCCCGGGCACCGTCAATTTCGCTCAGCAATGGGACTAATTGGGTGTTCTCGGTGTTCTCGATGTTCTCGCTCACCCCCCCAGCCTAACGCGAGGAAGATCCCCGGGGAACCACCGCGCTGGGCGGCACTTAGACTCGCGTCGCACTCTTGCGGGAGTGGTGGAATTGGCAGACACGCAGGTTTTAGGTACCTGTGTCTTCGGACGTGCGGGTTCAAGTCCCGCCTCTCGCACCGTAATCCGCCCCACCCAGCCGACTTTCCCAGAATCGGGGAAAGTCGGACAAAAACCGGGCTGCCGGACTTGATTTCGTCCATCTGATCCCGATTGAACGGTGGCTCGTTGGTTGGTGGACAGCCAGTTTGTTGGAAAACGCTCAACACCCCTAGGACAGTCCGGCACGATCAAACTCTTGTTGCAAACGGGGGCGGTGCCGGTTCTCGTAACGCAAACTCTCAATAAACGCGTCCACCGCAATTAATGCCTCGGTGCCAGTCGTGAGTGTGCGCATGCGATTGAGGTACCGGGCAGCGGCTTTGTAGCGCTTAGAATCTGCGATGGCGAGTTCGTTTTCAATTAAATGCGTGTACACGGGCAGTACGGCAAGCGGATCGATTTTTTCATAAGCCTCCGCCAGAATCGCCCACGTGTGGTCACTCGCCAACTCCAGCGTGTGGGCTATTTCCCACGCACGATCAGGGTCTTTGAGTGTGTACAGCGCAAACTGCACCGAGTCGTTCGGTTGCTGAGTCAGAAGTTTCATCGTCTCCTGTTCGTACTTCTTCCAATCTGGACCTGCAGCCGTATGAAGCGCCGCGGCAGTGCCGGAACTGGGCCAGCGGTGAAAATTACTCAGTCGCGCGCGCAGAAGTTCGGCAGGTCGGTGAACTACCAACAACTCGCATAGATACTGCGACGCGTGTAAGGATTGATGGCCGCTGCCAAAGTCGGTTGCCTGCTGCGCCCAATCAATGGCTAAATCAAATTCATCAATTTCCGCAAAGGCCTTCGCGGTGTCTTCGAACCACGCGGCTACCCTTCGATCACCCACGTGCGTCCTAATAATTGCATCAATATCACGGTCCAATACTGCGAGTCGTTTTTCGTTCCAGCCAAGAACGAACCACGCGTGCGAATGATCGCTGGACCATCGCTCGTCATCATTGGGCCTTGGGCCAAGTTTTGTTTCTCGAGCAACCAACTCTTTGCGGTAGCGAGCCATACCAAGTTCACCAAGCGCAGGCGCGTAATCCACCGGATCGAGTGTGAAGTAATCAACTACGCCGTCGAATTGGAACTTGATCATCCAAGACACAAGTGGCGCCGCCGGAACTTGCGCGTAGGCCGCCACCTTTGGGTGAAGTGTCAGCAGGCGCCTACATGCATCACCGATAATCCCGTAGGAGTCATCTGCTTTTGCTATCACGTACATCGCGGATGTAATCGCCTTTTGTGTCACGATGAAGACTTCTTTGGGATCACCCGTTTGCAAAGCCTCTTCTAGTAAATCTACCGCGTCATGCATTTCCCGGCCGTGCGCATTAGCTATTGCCTTGCGGTACAACTCACCGCGAGCGCGGATCAAGGGCAACACTGATTGCGCCAAGTCCTTCTGCTCCAATGGCTTAATCACGGACGAAGATAACATTGGTAGGCATATCAAGTTCCAACCAGAAACGGATCCGCAGTCCAGATTTCCATCTCTTCCTGGACGCCATATGCCAAACAGAATCGATCACCGAGTGAAAGTCTTCTGCGAGGGTTTGCAAGTTCCTGGGCCGCTTGCACAATAGGAATCGCGTTCATGTGGGGCCAACCGAAAGGCACCACTGCAAG
>JBDNFV010000075.1:0-7374 GCA_041689635.1 Candidatus Nanopelagicales bacterium
ATTGACCAAGGAGCGGACGTAACTCCTGAGATTGAATCGGTGCTTGCAGTGATCTCAGCGAGTGCCGAGACCACTGATCAAGTGGGAGTTCCCCGCAGTCACATTGACTTGTTAGCAAGGGTTTTAGCGCCCGAATCCGCGCAGGGGGTTGCTCAAACGCGTGAGATAACCGAGCGACTCGCCGGCGCCGATGCCAGTACCTGGTTCTGCTGGACGCAGCATAAAACTCCACTGCGCACAATGTTGGCCGGGGGAAATCAGCCAGCAAGCAGGGAAATCTCCCAGCGGTGGCTGCCGGGATTACGAAGTGGCGAGTTTCTGGCCGCGATCGCATTTGCACATGTGAGGCGAGGGGGACCGCCAAACCCAGTCGCGAGAAAAGTCAAGGACGGGTGGGAGCTCACCGGAAAACTTGATTGGGTCACGAGTTGGGATATTGCCGATGTCCTAATGCTTTTGGCAGCAACCGAAGACAATTCGCAGTTCGTGATTTTCTACCTGCCGATTGAGGACTTTGCCCAAAACTTTGAGTCATGTCTCATTGGCGAACCACTGAAGTTGTTAGCAATGTCGGGAACGCACAGTAGGCCCATCACATTTGATCACACGTTTATTCACCATGACTACGTGTTCAGCATCATTGATGCTAACGAGTGGTTGAGTGCTGATGCAACAAAGACCGTCCTGCCCAACCCTGCCGCCCTGGGAGTTGCGCGGGCCGCAATTGAACAACTCAATGAAGTTTCGATAACTCGCAACCAGGAAGTGGGAAAAGTTGCTGCCATAAATCTAGCGCAAGAATTTGAGCGATTGCGCGCGCAGGCTTATGCGGCCATTGACAACCCTGCAACTCCCAGATCGCATTTGGTGGGCCTGCGCGTACAGGTACTGGAATTTGCGCTCATATGCGCCGTCGCCGTCGTCACGGCTAGTTCCGGTGGCGCAATGGTGGTGGGTAATGCAGCTGAGCGACGGGTGCGCGAAGCCATGTTCTTGCAAGTACAGGCACAAACGGAAGAAACAAGAGATGCCGCTCTGTCACGGGTAACGTTAGCGGCGAATTATTTGTCCGGGTGAGTTCGCTGACCCTGCATCAGTCACAATCCGAATGATGCATCGATACCTGATCTGAGTGAGGTTTCGAACGAGGGTTGAATCAGGTGATACGCGCGCAGAGCGTGCGGCCCCAGTGCCTATGGGTGTGCAGATCACCCGTTCCATTTTTGTTGGCGACCCATTTGCAATTGAGGGTGTCACGCCAAAGCGAGCACTCGTACCTGCAAATACGACGGAGGTGATTTCGCCAGCGATTGGTTGATCACTGGGCACGGCAATGACGGGAGCCGAGGCGGGTGAGTTGCCGAATTCATTAGCGGAGATGGTTGTGATCGTGTAGTCGAATCCGGTCAGCAGACCAGAAACCGAGCAGGTGCCGGTATCACTTCGTTTAGTTGGCGCAGCAAAGCAGGTGAGTACTTGATTGGTTGTCGGGTCTAAAGGATTGGGGCCAGAAACAGATGCCGCGTACTGCGTGACTCTGCTTCCACCTTCACCACGGGTCATGCTGATCTTGAGCTCACCCAAAAGTGGAACCACCGAAACGGTCGGTGTTGTTGGCATTGAGATTGGCATCGCGCCAGCGCTCTGTAAAAATGTATTGAACGAGCTCACCCGGCTGTAGACACCGGGGTAGCTACTTGCACAATCCTCACCCCAGCTAACAACTCCGATCAGCCGTGGACCGGCAGTACCGCTAGCAACGAGTGGACCGCCCGAGTCTCCCTGGCAGGCGTCAATGACCTCGCGACCAGAATTAACTCCCGCAGCGCAGATCATGACGGAGTTATCAACTTCTCGACCTGTGAATCCATTGAACGTGACGCCATTGACCCGATTGCGCTTTCCGCCGCCGCAAGAAGCGTCAGGAAAGACAACCAGGTCACCTACTTGGAAAGTAGTCGGATACTTATTGCCGGAAACCGCGGTATTACCCCAGCCGGCAACTTGCGCGGCATTCCCGGTGGCCGTGTATTCGGCGGCCAGTTCAGGAACCAAAGGTTCTAATGGTGGAATATCGGTCACCGGAGTCGCGAGTGTAAGCACCGAGATGTCGTTCTTGGAAGTTTCAATGTCGTACTTTGGGTGCACATTGACGCTGATCACGTCAACGAGACGGGTATTTGGGGACTCTAGATTTCGCGCGAATCCGGCCGTGATCTCAGCCGCGGCCTTTTGCTTTCCGGTTTTCTGGTCAACAACGCAATGGGCTGCCGTAACCAGCGTCGTCGGACTTGTCAGAGTCGCCCCACAAAACTGGGATTGGAAAGCACCCTTTTGCAACAATTCTTTTGTTTCCAGTAATGCCGCTATATACGGGAACTGCCCAGCTTTTCCATCAACCCCGTGCACAACTCGTGGGGAAAGCCGAGCTTGTTCGTTGCTAGCGCCTTGAGCGCCTGAAATGGGCAAAGCCCCCAGGGTCACGGCTAGTAAGCCAACGACTGCGCCAGTTGCCCACGACCTCACCCGCCAACGGTAAGCCATGCCGTGAAGTTAATCCTGTTGAGTGGGCTGGTGCCGCGTGGCTTAGAGCAGAGAATTCCGGATGAATTGGGCCAACGCATCCACGTCTTCGAATTCTGCAACGTTGATCCCGCGAAGTGTGAGATCCCTGGGAATAGTTGACCCAACGGAGAAGTAAGCGGTGATCGGGGACTGGGGCCAACTGTCGGTGAATCGTGGCAGGTTCGGTTCGACGAGTTCGTAGCGCAGGATCGTCTTGCCGGATGCCCGCTGGGCCAGGGCAACTGCCGGAAGTTGGCTGCAGGCATTGCTGGTTGCAATGATGATCAGAGTCTTGGCAAATGTTGACGTAGCAATTTTTTGGCAGGTTCGGGCTGGGTCGGGCTCCAGATGAATTTCGGTATAACCGGTGAGGCTCGCACCTGATAAAGCGTCGGCTAGACCCGGTGGCGTTTCGTCGCTGATGAGATGTACGAACGTTGCTTCATTCATTGGCGCCAGCATATGGGCACTTGATTAGGATACGTGCATGTCGCGAAGCATTGAATGGAATGCATTACGCCAACAGATTTTAGACAAAGCGGTTGTCCGTGGGAAAGTGATCCTGTCCAGCGGACGCGAGGCTGACTACTACGTGGATCTACGCCGGGTGACATTGGATGCTGAAGCAGCACCACTGGTAGGAGCTGTCATGCGGCAGGTAAACGGTGGCTTTGATTACGCAGCCGTTGGTGGCTTAACCCTTGGTGCTGATCCGGTTGCCACCGCGATGATGCACAACGCCGCGGGTGAAGGGGTTCTACTCAATTCATTTGTTGTCCGCAAGAGTGAAAAGCAACATGGTTTGCAGCGAAGGATAGAAGGACCCAACGTGAAAGGGGTTCGGGTACTTGCAGTTGAAGACACGTCGACAACCGGCTCATCTGTGCTCACCGCGGTTGATGCACTCTTGGTCGACGGTGCAGTGATCGCGGGAATCAGTGTGATCGTTGATCGAGGTGCTCGCGCAACCGTTGAAGAGCGCGGATACGAGTACACCGCCGCCTATTCACTGGCAGATTTAGGACTTGAGTAGGTCCCTCTGCTCTTCTCTTTCTCCAAATTTGCTTTCCAGTACCAGAAGGACTGCAACTAAAGCGGCACCGCCCACAAAAAGCAGTAACGCGAATCCGATCTGATCGGCTGGTGCGAGCAGTTCACCTTCAGGTCCTTGCCACGGCCACAAAGCGCGCAAGGAACCAACCATTAATCCAGTGATTATGACGAGAGTCACTCGCGCGCGATTTTCCAGGAGCCACTTGAGAAGCGACACGAATAGTGCTAGTCCAAGGATCGCACCGAAGGCGAAAACTGTGAGGTAGGTGAAGTTGCGGTCGTTGACTGCCGCGATTGTTGGGTCATACATTCCAATAGTCAACAAAAGGTACGAACCCGACACCCCGGGAAGTACGAGCGCGCAAATCGCGACCGAAGCGGAAATAAAGATCACAATCAAGCCGGGATCGCCCATGTCTCCTTGTGGTAATCCGGTTAAGAAGAAAACAATAATGGCTGAGACCAATGCAATAACAAGATAGGAGGGGGACCAGCCACCAACCTTGGTCACCATGTGGGCGGGGACATACGTGCCGGTAATGACCAGACCAAAGAAGAGTGCCTTCATGGCAATCGGCTGTTCTTTAAGTAATGGTTCAATAATTGCCGCACCGAGAACGAGTGCGACGACCATTCCAATTCCAACGGGGATCAAAAGTCGCCAAGGAAGTGACTTAAAGGTTGTGCCGGCAACTTTGGTTGAAGCTTTGCCGTGGGAAAGACCAACGAGTTGACGCAAGCTCAGGACCAGGTTAGCGATTGAATTTATTAGTGTTTGGTAGATCCCAACGATGAGAGCGAGGGTTCCACCGCTGACTCCAGGGACGACCTCGACCGCGCCGATCAGCGCACCGCGCCCAAGATTGACAAGAAATTTTAACACTAGGGCAGGGTACTGGGTAGGTTTCACCAGTGGACCAAGACGCGACGAAAGTTGTAGAAGCCGAACCCGTTGACACCAATTCACTAGTAGTTGGCGTCGGTCCGTGGGAAGGCGATGCACCCGACGGTGATCAATGGGATGCCGAACTCCTTGCAACTGGTGATCGGCGCAATGTCATCGATAAATATCGATACTGGAGTCTGGAAGCGATAGTTACCGATCTTGATCAGTCGCGCCACACGCTACACATTGCGATTGAGAATCTTGAGCACGATTTTAATATTGGCTCAATTGTTCGTACCGCCAATGCGTTTTTAGTCAAGGAAGTGCACATTGTTGGGCGCAAACGTTGGAATCGGCGTGGGGCAATGGTGACCGACAAATATCAACACATTCAGCATCACCCCGATCCTGCATCATTTGGCGCTTGGGCTTTGGCGGCCGGTATTCCGGTAATTGGGGTTGATAATTTAACGGGTTCGGTCCCGATTGAGACATTTGATTACCCTAAGGAGTGTGCATTGGTAGTGGGTCAAGAAGGAACAGGTCTCTCCGATGGTATGCGGGAACAGTGCGAAACCCTGGTAGATATAGCCCAATTCGGCTCAACCCGGTCAATAAATGTGGGAGCGGCGGCCGCGATTGCCATGCATGGTTGGGTCCGACAGCACGCTATTCGCTGACTTGCGCGCAATCGATCACCGACGCGTGAAAGGATGGGGGCATTAAACCGGCCCCGTGACCGAGCGGGCTAAGAATTTTGGAGTTCACGTGCCTATTGCATCCCCCGAGGTCTACCGCGAAATGCTGGATCGCGCGAAAGCCGGCAAATTCGCATACCCGGCGATTAACACCGCTTCTTCACAAACAATCGTGGCGGCAATGCGTGGCTTTGCCGAAGCAGAGAGCGATGGAATCATTCAGGTTTCGTGGGGTGGCGCCGAGTTCGCGTCAGGTCAAGGGGTCAAAGACATGGTGACCGGCGCTGTTGCACTCGCTGAGTTTGCACATGTCGTCGCTGAAAAGTACGACGTGAATATTGCCCTTCACACCGATCACTGCCCCCCGGACAAACTCGCCGGCTTCATGGAACCGCTTGTGATCATTTCGCAGGAGCGGGTCGCAAAAGGTCTTGCCCCGCTGTTCCAATCACATATGTGGGATGGCTCCGCTGTTCCCCTTGCCGAAAATATGGAGATCTCCGAGCGAATGCTTGATGCGTGCGCTGAAGCACAAATTATTTTGGAAATTGAGATCGGTGTTGTTGGCGGTGAGGAAGATGGGGTCGAAGCCACCCACGACGCCAAACTTTTCTCCACGATTGAAGATGGACTCGAAATAGCGAAGAAGCTTGGTTTGGGTGAGCGTGGTCGTTACATGGTCGCCGCGACCTTCGGCAACGTCCACGGTGTTTATAAGCCGGGAAATGTCGTGCTGACTCCCTCGATTCTTAAAGACATCCAAGATGCTGTCGGTAAGGAATACAGTGTCGAGAAACCATTTGACCTAGTATTTCATGGTGGCTCGGGTTCGCTGCTCAGCGAAATTCGTGAATCCCTGGATTACGGTGTTGTGAAAATGAACATTGACACCGACACCCAATACGCTTTCACCCGTCCGATCGCCGACCACATGTTCACCAATTACCACGGTGTCCTCAAAGTCGACGGTGATGTCGGAAATAAGAAAATGTACGATCCACGCGCATATGGCAAAGCTGCCGAAGCTGGAATGGCAGATCGTGTCAAGCGTGCCTGCCACGACCTGCGCTCTACCGGAACGAGGATGACGTAAACATGGATTCACAAAATTTACTCGGTGGCCCCAACCCAACCCTGCTACCCGTTGGTGACTCAGCCCAAGCCGCTCTCGTGGCCGGGGGCGACCCACGCGAAGTTGCCGCGCAATACCCAACGAGTTCACTTGCGTGGGCAATGCTCAGCGACCAAGCCTGGGACCAAGGTGACGTTATTGGGTCGTACGCCTTCGCCCGCGTTGGTTACCACCGCGGACTTGACTCACTGCGCAAAAATGGCTGGAAAGGTTACGGCCCAGTCCCTTGGAGCCACGAACCCAATCAAGGCTTCCTTCGCTGCCTGCAGAACCTGGGTCGCGCAGCGGGTGAAATAAATGAATCCGACGAGCAAGTTCGAATCGCCGATTTCATTATCGAATGTGATCCAACACTTGGCTAATCCAGTCCTTATCGCTGGCGCTGGAATCACCGGGGTTTCCTGCGCTATTGCGTTGCGCGAGGCCGGTGTTCCTTTTCGAATGGTGAACAAGGGCTACCGAATTGGTGGCCGGATGGCGTCGCGCCCGGTGTCCGGTTCAGGTACGTCATTTGATGGTCGGGTTTTTGACACGGGTGCTTCTTACTTCACCGTGAGCGACCCTGATTTTGCGTTGGTGGTCTCCGAGTTAGAAGCCGCCGGTGTTGTGCAACCATGGACGGATACCTTCCATTTTGCCGACTCCCAAGGAATCGCCGGAGTAAAAATGGGGCCAATGCGCTACCGATCAACGAAAGGAATCCGCAGCGTTGTCGAGTACCTGGCCCGTGATTTGGTGATTGAAGAGGGTGAAGTTACCGAGTTGCCAACGAGTGAACGGCTAGCGCTCTGTATGCCAACACCGCAAGCAGCCCGGGTGTTCCCACAAGCAAGTGGGCTCAGTACCGCAGTGTGGGAGCCGGTCATTTCGGTCTCACTGTTGTTTGATCAGTCGTATTGGGCGGCCTTTGACGGAATCTTTGTCAACCAAGATGCGCAGGTCACCTGGATTGCCAACGACGGTGCGAGGCGCGGCGACAACGCACCTGCGCTCAGTGTTCACCTGAGCCCAGTTTTATCTGCCGGCCACCTGGTGAACCC
>JBDNFV010000076.1:0-3774 GCA_041689635.1 Candidatus Nanopelagicales bacterium
AGAAACACTGATCGTGCCGGCCTCGGGCTCCCGAACACCAGCGAGCATGCGAAGCAACGTTGTTTTACCTGCACCGTTTGGACCCACCAAACCAATAACATCACCCGGTGCAACAACGAGATCAAGGCCCGCGAACAACTCACGTTCACCGTGACCGGCCGCAACTCCCTTGGCCTGCAGTATCGCGCTCACGCACACCATTGTCTTGCCTTCCAATTACGAGTCACCGCATGGCTTCCACTACAGCGCCATATCTTTAGAGATTTCCTCAGGCAACCACGACTGCATCTGTTAGTTTCACTGGAACGTTCTGGGGAAAAGAAATGACGAGATGACGGCCAAGTGCAGTTACCACGCGCGCGAGAGTGTCCACCCGATTGCTGCTACCACCGCCTTCTTCCAACCGGGAAATGACAGATTGGGTGGTTCCCATTCGCTCCGCTAATTCCCGCTGACTCAAAGATGCCTGCGTCCGCAGGTGATAAATCATCTGTGCGCGCGCAAAATCGCGCTCAATCACCGAGTGTGTATCCACCGATACCGGTGGTCGCTTCGCCTTAACATCTTCCCAACTTGAATGATTCGCCATTGTGTTCCCTTCTCTCAATCACAACTCGCGGCGTCCGTCAATGAGCACTTTCGTGCGCGATCCACCTCCGATCGCCCGTTATTTCGTTGCTCACGATTTGTGGTAAGCAACACGATGTGACCATGTTTGTTGAATCTGTATGTGATACGTCGAGCCGTTGGCCCTAGTGTGACGCGCAGACACCCGATCGGCTATCACAACTACGCGGGAATGTTCCCGCTCACTGAACTCCTCGAGCCATTCCACTATTTCGTCGCGTACCACAATTTCGGCCAACGCTCAATAATGGATATTTGTGATCACGATGCGAACAACATAATTATTCAGCAAATCTGCAGGGTCCCAGCTGTGTAAACCACGGACACGTTTCCACTGAATTCATTGGTCGCACAGGTATGGTTCCCGCTGGACGCGCGTGGACTCATCTTTCCGCGCGCAAGCGTGCGGGATTGCTGCTCAGGTTCCGTTTCGGGTCAGATGCCAGCCAAGAATTGAGCAACAACGCGGCGAATGATAAGCCGATCATGAACCAGTAGATGAAGTAGTTCTGATAGCTAATATTCTGCTCGCCACGGCCGCATCTGTGAAGAAAGTTAGTCGAGCAACGTCCCCGGCTTCATTCTCAAATGACTCAGTAGGTGTCGTGCTGGCGGAAGTCAGGCTTCGCAACGGCGCTGCGGTAGAGGTTGGAAGTCGGCTTCGTGGTGCTGCTCATGTAACTCCTGACTGCGACGATCTATTCCCAGCGTAAGAAGATATCAAAATGACGTGTCAGCCCTGCGCGAGGAACAGGCCCAAGGTTCTGGTCAATTTCGATGAGAACGGGTAGTTCGGGTAATCGGCTGCTGGAATGGTGGTGGCATCGGCTGAACCGATGTCGCGTAGATCGTGGATCGTGTTGGGCAGGACCGCCAACTGAGCGACCCCGCGCGCAAACGCTTGGACTAGCGGACGCACTTGGTCACACGGAGTGTTGATGTCTTTTGTTCCGCAGGTCACCAAGACGCTGCCCGCCGTGGTGACTCGGGCTGCGAGCGCCTTGGGGTCGAGCTGGTTCTCGGTCTGCAGCATCTTCCGGTTGACCGTGCTGTAGGCCAGAGCACTGATCGCGTCTTGAAACTGCGCCACGACGCCGGTGGCATCAGGGAACGGAGATATCAGCGGATCTGCGAAGAGCGCCCCTGTGCGGGTCGCGTCCAGCCCTGCTCGCAGCCATGCGATCAGGGCTTGCTCTTGATGCCCGGTAATGAGGCCGGCTGCGGCCACGCCAATGATTTGGTCAGAGATCTGTGAATCCAATATGTCAATGATGGGCGCGTACTGAGGCTCTATCAGTGCGAGCCGAGCCGGAGCCGGCGCGTGGCCGGGGTCATCAGCCACGGCGAGAGCGATCATGCCGCCCTCACTGTGGCCTATCACCGTCAAGCGACCGGGGTCCACGTTTGGCTGCGCGCCAAGATAGGCCAAGGCACCCTGGGCTTCTTTCAGGAAGATCTCCTGGAACGTGAGGTTGGCGACGTCTGACTGCTCGTACGGCCCCAAACCAGTAGCCCCGGAGGTGAACTTGTCATATCGCAGTGAGACGTAGCCTGCGGCATCGAGTTGATCGGCCAGGTATAGCCCGGTATCAACCGGGACCCCGGGCAAGACTGCGGAGTTGCCGTTTCGATCGGTCGGGCCGCTGCCCGCGATGATCAGTGCGGCAGGTCCTGGGCCCTGAACATTCCCGGGGGTTCGCAGGGTGGCATGGACGGTAACTTCGCCGCTGCCGAACGTGATGTCGCGCTCGCTCGCTGTACCCACCGCTAGTCGGTCTCCGTCGCTGGACAGTCTGGCCGGTTCGGAGGACAAGTACTCGTTAATTGTCATTGCGCCGTGATGTTACCCAACGCGTTGGGTAAACGGCCCTGTAGGACGGCGAACCACTGATCTTCAAGCCCGCGCAGGGTCTGCTCGTCGGTATCGGTGGGAACGCATCCAAAGACCAAATCCAAACCCCACTGACTCATCCAGGAGGTCACATCAACTGCATATAGGACGGGTCAAGACCCTCGCCAGCAATCGTCGGGACCAGGCCCGCAGCGATCTCTTCGGCCGTTTTCGCTTGACTCTCCAGCAGTGCCGCATCGGCGATGGGCTCTAGGTTCGGTAAAGAGTCGGCGCCGTAGTTGGCGCGGGTGACCTCGTTGACAAGTAACGTCGTTTCGACGAAATCAACCAGCGTGGCCGACATGCGCAGCGCCGTTGCCGCGGCGGGCCTTGCAAGTCGGGGAACTGCTCGCCGACCGAGTCGGTGAGCTTGTCGGATTCCTACATCAACTGGGCAAGGAAACTCGTTGGGCGGTTGGAGTCTTCGGCGCAGTAGAGCAGGTCGGCGTAGTCACCTATCAGACTGACCGTTGCCTGGGTATCGGCCATCGCCGTCCCGCCGAGCAACGGGATGGAATCCGAGACGGTGGGCATATTAGTGAATCCCTCGAACTGCGGGGTCGCACCGAATACCGAATACCGAGAGTTCGTTGAGTTCCTACTTCGTCACGCGCGCCGAGAACTGCGAGACCGTGCTCACCGGCCGCTCGAAGGCGGTACGGATCTGTGCGGTGAGTTCGGCCAGCTACATGTATGCCTAGGCTGCGAGCTGTTTAGCGGGTCTTCATTTTTAAGGGTGGGCGCGCCATTTAGGGTTCAAGGATCGTGACCTCAACAGACTGACGGGTGTAGAAACATCCAGCAGAGAAGATCACGAGTTATGACTGCCGCTACGTCGTTGTTGTTTGACATGCCAGGCTTTCGTGTAATCGGGTGTGTGGAAGATCCTGAATGGGGTGGGCGCGGGGTCATGGTGATGGGTATGGCTGGTGATCCGTAAAGATGGCTTGGTCTAGTTCAAAGCATGCTCGTCGGGTGCATTAGAAGGACTGCTGCCGGTGCAGTTTCCCTCATGGATAACGTGAATAGCCCCTGTCCTGGAAAGGACAAGGGCTATTTCACAGTAGCGGGGACAGGATTTGAACCTGTGACCTCTGGGTTATGAGCCCAGCGAGCTACCGAGCTGCTCCACCCCGCGCTATTTTGTTACCTGATGAACTATACGTCAGTGATTTCACCCTCGCGTTGGCGGGTAAGGCGACAGAGCGCGCTAATTGCGTACCGCGTAGATCCACGCGAACTCTTGAACATCGCCG
>JBDNFV010000077.1:0-4357 GCA_041689635.1 Candidatus Nanopelagicales bacterium
AAAACGCCAGACTTTCCCAGGAACTGGGAAAGTCTGGCGTTGGGTCGCGAGGAAGTTGGTTGCTAGGTTGCTAGGTCGCCAGGAAAGCTAAGACGTCTTGGCGGGTAATCACGCCGGTTGGCTTGCCGTCATCAACCACAATGAGAGCGTCAGCGTCAGTGAGAGCGGCCATCGCGACCGCCACTGATTCACCAGCACCGACCATGGGCAGCGATGGACTCATGACTGATTCGACCGGATCGGCCAAGTGAACCGTCCCGTGAAAAAGTGCATCGAGCACCACTCGTTCAATAATGGCGCCAGAAACCTCGGCGGTCATGATTGGAGGCTCGGCCCGGACGACTGGGATCTGTGAAACCCCGTATTCCTTCAGAATCGCAATGGCGTCAGCGACCGACTCCGTTGGGTGGGTATGTACGAAGTCAGGGAGCGCGCCGTTGCGGGATTTGGCACGAAGGACGTCACCGATACTTTGGTCGGTATTCGCCTGAATGAAGCCGTAGGTGGACAGCCACTTGTCGCTGAACACTTTGGAAAGATAACCGCGACCCGAATCTGGCAGGAGGACAACAATGAGGGACCCCGGTTCCGCCTTCGCTGCTACGCGCAATGCCGCGACAACGGCCATTCCGCAGGAACCGCCGACGAGTAAGCCTTCTTCGCGCGCCATGCGACGGGTCATCTCGAATGAGTCTTTGTCAGAAACCGCGATAATTTCGTCTGCGATTTCCGGGTCGTAAGCGGTCGGCCAGAAGTCCTCACCCACGCCTTCAACCAGATACGGACGGCCCGTACCACCCGAATAGACCGAACCCTCGGGATCTGCACCGATGACCTTTACCGCACCTTTGCTCGCTTCTTTGAGGAAGCGGCCGGTACCTGAAATTGTTCCGCCCGTGCCAACACCCGCTACGAAATGCGTGATGGTGCCATCGGTTTGATCCCAAATTTCTGGACCGGTTGTTTCATAGTGTGAGCGTGGATTATGTGGGTTGGAGTATTGATCGGGCTTCCATGCGCCAGGTGCCGTCGAAAGTCGATCACTGACACTGTAATAAGAACGTGGATCTTGGGGGTCCACCGCGGTTGGGCAAACGACGACTTCGGCGCCATATGCTTTCAAAACATTGCGCTTGTCTTCTGAGACTTTATCCGGGCAAACGAAAATGCACTTGTATCCGCGTTGCTGAGCAATCAAGGCCAAGCCGACTCCGGTGTTACCGCTCGTTGGTTCAACGATTGTTCCACCTGGTTGCAACGAGCCGTCTTTTTCAGCTGCGTCAATCATCCGCTCAGCGATTCGATCTTTGACAGAACCACCCGGGTTTACGTATTCAACCTTGGCCACCACCATGACACCTTCAGGGACGATTCCCTGGATCACCTTGTTGAGTTTTACCAAGGGCGTGTTGCCAATTAAATCGACGACCGAATCATAAATCTGCACGGCACAACCTTACGTGGGTTTTTATTCAGTGCCGCATGAGCCTGCTCGATAAGGCTTTATTGCATGTGACTTTCAACTACGGGGCCTATGCATATGCTGGGTGGGTGGAATCAGCCCCTGAGGAGATGCTGCGGGAACTTGATCGCATCACAATTCGATTGGCAAGCCTGAACCCGGAGCGTCTTGCTGCAATGGAGCAACGAGTCTATGAGTGCGCACAAGCACTGTGGGAGTCAACCCGGGAGCGTGAGCATCAACTCCAAAAAGTGGGACCCAATGCCTTCGCGGCGCAGCTCACGGTGTTGACCCGAGACGTGCTCGTGCATAATCCGGAAGGTGCGGCAATGGCCGCCGCTGCACTTACCACACTGCGACGAGCGTTGCCTTAGTCGCGACCGGACAAAATGGAGAGGAAGCGCAAAATTTCAAGATAGAGCCACACCAGGGTTACGAGAAGCCCGAAAGACAACCTCCAGGATTCACGCTCGGGGAGGCCCATGGAGATACCCTGCTTGATTGCCTCGAAGTCAAGCATCAAGGCGAAGGATGCAAGGAGCACGCCGGCAGCGCACAAGAGCAAACCCCACACGCCAACCCCGTAGAAGCCCCAGCCACCGCCGACACCGAAGAGTGCCCCGACCAAGGATGCCATGGCGATGATGAAATAGCTGATCATGGCGGCCATGAAAATTCGGATAAACTTGCCGTTTACCTTGACGATCCCGGTTCCGTAGAGGAATAGCATGACGCCGAATGCGGTGAGGGTGCCAATAATTGCTTGGCTCACCAAACCTTGGTAATTCGAAGCGAGGGCCATCTGGTCATAGGCCCAGCTAATTGACCCAAGCATGAGTCCGGCGAATGTCGCATAGAGAACAACCAACACTGGTGAAACGACTTTTTTGAATGCGTTGGTTAGACCAAATGCCAATGAACCGATCAACCCGATCCACAGAACGGCCGGCATACTGGGAACAAGCGCCCAGCCAACGAAAGCCATGACGACGGTGACGACAAACAGAATCGTGCTTTTGACGACGACGTCAGCGAATGTGAGACGAGCCCCACCACCAGCGGTGATCGTGTCGAACTCGGCCTGCGTGCCGGCGGATCCGCCAGCAGCTTGGGTGTAGGCCGACTGGCCTTCCGCGTATGCAAAGCCACTGCCTTTGGTGGGCTCTTCATAACGCTTGAGAATGGGATTTGCGGTCTGTGAGAATCGGGATGCCATGTCTAAAGATTAACAAATAATCAGGAAATGAACAACACCAATATGTTGGGTTTACCTCACGCGTGTCCCCGGTGGGATTTGAACCCACACTGTGCCGGGTTTAAGCCGGGTGTCTCTGCCGATTGGACTACGGGGACGAGAAGGTCTCCCCTCTCGGGCGCAACCCTATCTATGAGCGGGAAACTCCCGGCACCAACGGATCTGCCGGATACATCGCAGCGCAATCCCGTAGATGATCAGGGATTTCTCACCTGGTCATCTCTTCAGAGCCGTTGAACTTCGGACAATTAGTTTTGTTGGTAATTCAGTCACCCGGGCGTCACCGCCAAGTGGATCCGACCCGAATATCTGTCCCAGTAACCGCTCACCAGCTTTTATCCCAAGGTCGCTCACGGGTTGGGAAACGGTGGTTAAACCTAAATATGATGACATGGGGTGATCATCTATTCCAATAATGGAGACATCGCGTCCGGGCTCAAGTCCGTGTTTATGTAGTGAGCGGATGGCACCAAATGCCATTTCGTCGGACATGGCAAAAACCGCCGTCGGCGGATTGGGTTGAGTCAGTAGCGCATCCATTCCCCTTTCCCCACCCTCAATGGTGAAATGACCGCATACCTCCAGCATTGGGTCTACCGCTAATGAGTGTTCGGCCATGACGGCGTGAAAACCGCGGTCCCGGTCAGACTCTGCGGTAAAACGCGCGTCGGTTGGCGCGCCAGCCATCAGCGCAATTCGCGTGTGGCCTAAGCCTTGTAGATGCTCCGTAGCCTTTCGGGCCGCAGCAATGTCGTCGATTGCCACGCAATCAATACCGGGGGCAATTCCGCCGATCATGGCGGTTGGCATTCCTAGATTCAAAATCGGTTGTAGGTCTGGATCCAGTGGTGGCAACGCGAGGATCAAGATGCCGTCTACCCGTCGGCGTAGTCGAGGAGTCGGTGGAATCCGAGCGTGGCCATTTTGATAATCACCGACATTCATGAGCAGCAGGTCCATTCCCGCTCGCTGTATCACGGTCTCAACGCCAGCGATCA
The DNA here is from genome assembly GCA_041689635.1 of Candidatus Nanopelagicales bacterium. Classification (GTDB taxonomy): domain Bacteria; phylum Actinomycetota; class Actinomycetes; order S36-B12; family S36-B12; genus UBA4592. Next base: position 3,716 of record JBDNFV010000077.1, read on the forward strand.
CTTCGGAGAAAAACCAGCGGGCAATGTATGGGGTAATGATGGCGATTGAACCGGTTCGCCCTGAGGCTAGCCGTGAGGCACTCGGAGAGATTACGTAGTCCAAGCTCGAGGCAACCTCCACGACGCGCTTGCGGGTTTCTTCGTCGACATTGGGTAATCCTCGCAGTGCGCGTGACACTGTTGCCGTCGATACACCGGCAGCGGTCGCGACGTCTCTGATTGTGATTCCCATGTCGACTCCTTTCGAGTGTAAGCGTATAAACCCGGAAGGAGCCGACTCATGCGTTTATGGGATTAGGTGGTCTTCAATTGGAGGACCTTGTTGTCATTGTTAGCAAGGCCAATCAAGCCAGGGTCACCACTGCCACATCTACCTTGACTTTTTGAGCGACACGGTCCCATTTCGAGTCCGTAATAATGCATCCCCTTGCGACCAAATTCAGCATTGATGGTGAACCCGCCATCTTTGCGAACTGTTGTGCAGGCAGCGTCAAGGTCGGTCCTTAACCGTGAACCATCCGCTGCGGGCTTGGTCGGGTAACGAGACAAGCACACGATGTTGTCGCCATTGGTCCAACTTTTGAGATTCTTCTGAGCTTTGGTGCTCAAAGTTCCGGTAAACGTTGCTGTGTCACCTGAGGG
>JBDNFV010000078.1:0-3194 GCA_041689635.1 Candidatus Nanopelagicales bacterium
GCCGTGTTGAAAAGGTTGGCTACTTGATCGGCATTTGTGACATCTGTTTCCACGAAGAGCCCGCCAACAAGTTCGGCAGCAGCTGCTCCAGTCTTGGAGTCAAGGTCGCCAATGACAACTTTCGAGCCTTCATCGGCTAACCGCTGCGCTGTTGCCAGTCCGATCCCGCTGGCGCCCCCGGTAATAACTGAAACGCGTCCTTCGAGACGACGACACTTGCTGTCCATTGCAATCCTTCCTAGATCTGGGTTGATTTTTTCACGATGTCGTTTTAACTGTCGGTGCTGATAAAAACGTTTTTTGTTTCGGTGAATGGATCCAAAGCATCGGGGCCCAACTCGCGACCGATGCCCGACCGCTTGTAGCCACCAAATGGGGTCCAGTAGCGAACACTTGAATGGGAGTTGACCGAAAGGTTACCGGCTTCAATCGCGCGAGATACCCGTATTGCCTTGCCTACATTTTGGGTCCAGATTGAACCCGACAAACCGTACTCGGAGTCATTCGCCATAGCGATTGCATCGGCTTCGTCCTCAAAGGTACTGACCACAACAACGGGGCCAAAGATTTCCTCGTGGAAAGTGCGGTCTTTGGGGGAGACGGGGGACAGGACGGTGGGTGGGAACCAGAAACCAGCACCGGTGGGGCATTCGCCTTGAAATGCAATCGGGGCATCCGCGGGCAGGAAGGATTGCACGGTCTCGAGTTGTCCGCGTGAAATTAGCGGTCCCATTTCGGTTGTTTCAAGGCTTGGGTCGCCGACCTTCACGCCCTTGACGGCCGTTTCCAAAAGACCCATGAACTTATCGAATACCGATTTTTCAATCAGTATCCGCGAGCGCGCGCAGCAGTCTTGGCCGGCGTTGTCAAAAACGCCATACGGCGCGGTTGCGGCAGCTTTTTCAAGATCGGAGTCGGCGAAAATGACGTTGGCGCTTTTGCCGCCCAGTTCGAGGGTGATCCGCTTCATGTTCGGGGCGGCGCCGGCCATGATTCGCTCTCCGACATTGGTGCTGCCGGTGAAAACGATTTTGCGTACGAGCGGGTGGGTGACAAAGCGTTCGCCCACAATGGAACCTTTGCCGGGAAGCACGGTAAATACGCCTTCAGGGATACCGGCAACGAGCGCAAGTTCACCAATTCGAATTGCGGTTAGCGGAGTGAGCTCGGCGGGCTTGAGCACGACGGTGCACCCGGCAGCCAGCGCGGGGGCGAAACCCCAACCGGCAATCGGCATGGGGAAATTCCACGGAACAATAATGCCCACAACACCCACGGGTTCTTTGAAGGTGATGTCGATACCGCCGGCAACGGGAATTTGTTGCCCGATCAATCGCTCGGGTGAACCCGAGTAGTAGGCCAACACGTTTGCCACGTTGTTCGCCTCCCAACGCGCATTACCAATCGTATGACCGGAGTTCGCAACTTCAAGGAGCGCAAGTTCTTCAACGTGTTCACGGACAACGTCGGAGAACCGGCGCAGCAGGTTGGCGCGATCACCCGGGGCAACATCACGCCACGCTGGGAAAGCCGCGTGCGCCCTGGCAATCGCGTGATCGGTGCTCTCCACGTCGTTCATGGGTACCGAAGCGACAACTTGTTCGGTTGCCGGATTAATTACCTCGTACATGTGCTCTCCTGGATCAAGTGGGTGGGGTAGTGGTCGAGGGAAGGAGAGGTTACTACATTCTTTCGAAGGAACGAATGCGCTCCCAGTCGGTAACACTGCGACCAAAGTCCGCAATTTCGACCCGGGCCATATTGGAATAGTGATCCTGAACCTCACGGCCGAAGGTTGCAGTAATCCACGCGGAATCCTCCCAATTACTCAGGGCTTGATTCATGCTCGTTGCCACCCGCTCGGAGTCACTGGTGTAGGCATTGCCTGTCTCGGGTGCCTCCAGGGTCAGGTTATTTTTAATCCCGTCAATGCCGGCGGCGATCATGCCGGCAACAGCGAGGTAAGGATTCACGTCGCCACCCGGTAGGCGGTTTTCAATGCGCAATCCAGCGCCATGTCCCACGAGTCGGAACGCGCAGGTGCGGTTGTCCTTGCCCCAGCGAATTGCAGTTGGTGCGAATGAACCCTGGACATAGCGCTTATACGAGTTGATTTGTGGCGCGAAAAGCATTGTCAGTTCTTGTGCGTGCGCGAGTTGCCCCGCAATGAAGGACCTACCCAGATCGGATAAGCCCTGTTCGGTGTCACTGGAATCGGCTAGCACCAAAGAGCCATCTAGACCCCGAAAAGATAAGTGAATATGACACGAGTTGCCTTCGCGCTGATTGAACTTCGCCATGAAGGTGAGCGACTGACCCATTTGAGAGGCGATTTCTTTTGCGCCATTCTTATAAATACTGTGGTTGTCGCACGTGCGCAATGCTTCCTGGTACTTGAAGGTAATTTCGTGTTGACCGAAGTTGCACTCACCTTTAACGGCCTCAACCATCATGCCCGCGCCGGTCATGCTCTGGCGAATCTTTTGCAGCAGCGGCTCAACGCGCGCCCCACCCAGCATCGAGTAATCCACGTTATAAAGATTGGATGGAGTCAAATCGCGGTAGCCCGACTTCCAAGCGTCCTCATAGGTGTCATTGAAAACGATGAACTCAAGTTCGGTACCAACGAAAGCTTCGAAGCCAGCTTCCTTTGCTAAATCAAGTTGGCGCTTGAGAACTTGGCGAGGTGATGGTGCGACCGGCTCCCCTTCGGTTGTTTCCAAGTCGCTGAGAACTCCCACCGTGCCCGACATCCAGGGAATCCGGTGTAGTGAACTCAGATCAGGCTTCATCACCATGTCGCCGTAGCCACTTTCCCATGAACTCATGGCGTATCCGTCGACCGTGTTCATGTCGACATCTACTGCCATCAGGTAATTACACCCTTCGGTGTGGCCTTCCATTACTTCATCAACGAAATAATCCGCATCTAGGCGTTTACCCTGCAATCGACCCTGCATATCCGTGAGGGCAACAGCAACAGTGTCAACATTGCCGAGCTCAACTTCCCGGCGCAATTCGTCAACAGTCAGCGGAAGTGGTCGTGCCATGTGAAACTCCTCGGGTAGATGGCTAGCACTTGGAGGCGCCAACTAAAAAAAGCGGTAAGCAGAGACCAATACTAGAGGGAACTAGATCTCCTCATCCTCGTTTCCCGTGAGGAATTGACTTCGGTAGAGGCGGGCGTAGGCCCC
>JBDNFV010000079.1:0-3058 GCA_041689635.1 Candidatus Nanopelagicales bacterium
AGCATCACTGACGACTAATCCGCTTTTGCTCACGTTGCTGATATGTGCGGCAGTTATCGTGGTCGCGGCCCGTAAACCCAATGCTCCCTGGGGTAAATCGTTTGAATTCTTTCTTTTTCTGGGCGCAATGATTGTCACGATTCGCGTCTTGTTTCAACTGGTGTTTGGTGCAGGCCTCGGCACGACGGTGTTGTTCGATCTGCCAGGGGTTTCATTTCCGGACTGGATGAGCGGATTGCAACTCGGGGGTTCGGTGACACGTGAAGCACTCCTTGGAGCATTTTATGACGGGCTTCGACTCGCCACGATCGCAATTGTGATTGGCGCCGCCAACTCACTCGCATCGCCGACCCGGCTACTCAAGGCTGTTCCTACTGCCCTTTACGAACTAGGTGTCAGCATTGTGGTCGCGCTGACTTTTATTCCGCAACTGATCACCGACGCAGGGCGAATTCGAGAAATGCGCAAGCTGCGCGGCAGGAACACAAAAGGGTTGAGGGGTTTTGCATCCCTTGGAATTCCCGTGCTCGCTGGCGCCTTGGATCGTTCGATTATCCTGGCCGAATCCATGGACTCGCGCGGATACGGCCGTCATCAAAAGGAGTCCGCGGTAGGCCGTCGAGTCTCAATTGGACTCGTGCTGGCTTCACTCTCACTCGCCCTTGTTGGGACATACTCCCTTCTCACGGCCGGCATGAATACGAACTTGGCACTTCTCATCTTGGGGGTTGGTTTGCTGCTCGGTGGTGTGACGCTGTGGCGGGCTGGCCGTACTCGAATCCGCACCGTTTACCGTCCTGACACGTGGGCAATCCCCGAATGGTTGGTCAGTGCAGCGGGTGTTTCTGGACTAGGGATTTTTTTTATCGCCCGCGCAACGGCAGACCAAACTGTGGTGCTCACCCCGGAATTAAATAGTTGGCCGGTGCTGCCCCTGTGGGGCCTATGTGCTTTCGTGATCGCCTGCACACCCGCAATTACGTCTCCCCGACCACCAGATTTTGACACCAACGCCGATCTTGAACTGATATCGGAAGTCCGCACGTGATTCGTTTTGAGCACGTCACTTTCCGTTACTCGGAAGAAACCCAGCCGGTATTGCGTGATCTCAATTTAGAGATCCCCTCCGGCGAACTCGCACTTCTCCTTGGCGCAACGGGCAGCGGCAAAACAACATTTCTTCGGGCAATTAACGGATTAGTTCCCCATTTCACCGGTGGGCATTTAACCGGGACGGTCAGCGTCAATGGGCGCTCGACCCAGGTAAATCAGCCACGTGAACTCGCTGACCTGGTTGGCTTTGTGGCCCAGGACCCGGCATCCGGATTCGTGAGCGACCTTGTTGAAGACGAACTCGCTTATTCAATGGAATGTTTGGGAATAGATCCACCGGTGATGCGGCGTCGGGTTGAAGAGATTTTGGATTTGCTGGGACTCACCGAACTGCGCGCTCGCCCATTGCACACTTTGAGTGGCGGTCAACAACAGCGCGTTGCGATCGGTTCAGTTTTGACGGCGCAACCAGAAGTACTCGTGCTTGACGAACCCACATCCGCTTTAGACCCCGGTGCGGCCGAGGAAGTGCTCGCTGCATTACACCGACTCGTCCATGATTTAGGGATCACTGTCGTCCTCGCTGAGCATCGACTTGAGCGAGTCATGCAGTACTGCGATTCGATCCTGCTTCTGGAAGACGGATCAATTCGCTCGGGTTTGCCAAGTGAACTCATGCAGACATCCTCGATCGCTCCACCGGTCATTCACCTCGGCCGTTTAGCTGGTTGGGATCCTCTCCCCATCAGCATTCGCGACGCTCGTAGGGCAGCACCGCCACTACGAGCTCTACTCGCCCATCATTCACCGACCATTCATGCGGTGCCAGGGCATAGCCCGCGAATTGCTGAAATAAGAAATGTGCATTGTTCATTCGGAAAAAAGATCGTTCTGCGCGGGGTCGACCTTGATCTTGATGCCGGCGAGATCACTGCGCTTATGGGCCGCAACGGTGCTGGTAAATCGACGTTACTTCGAACACTGGTGGGGCTGAAAAGCCAGGTCAAGGGTGTTATTCACATCAATGGAGTGGACCACCGAACAATTCCCGCAAGGGATCTACTTCGCTTCGTTGGCTTTGTCCCACAAGAACCCCAGGACCTTTTTGAGGCACTCAGTGTCGCTGCTGAGTGCAAATCCTCAGACACCGATGCCGGTTGCGCACCGGGAACTACTCGTGCATTACTTGCCTTGATGGCACCTGATGTTTCGGACAGCACTCACCCGCGCGACCTTTCAGAAGGACAACAGATGCTGCTCGCTCTGTGCTTGATCGTTGCAGCGAAACCACCATTGCTATTACTTGATGAACCAACCCGCGGGTTGGATTACCCAACGAAGAAGAAGCTGGGCGAAGTGCTGCGCGGGTTGGCACAGAGTGGACACAGTGTTTTATTGGCAACCCATGATGTTGAACTTGTTGCTGAACTTGCGACCCGGGTCGTGATCATGGGTGATGGTGAAATTGTGGCAAATGGTCCGACCCAATCGGTCATTACCGACTCGCCCATGTTCGCCCCTCAAGTGTCAAAAGTTCTGGCACCTGACCGTTGGATAACCGTTGAGCAAATTGCTCACGCGTTGAATCAAGAATTAGCCTGATGCGCGCGATTCCATTAGGTAAAACCTCCGCAATATCTATTGCCGCGATCAGCATTCTTGGGTTTATCAGTTTTCTGTGGCCATTTGTGGCACCTGCAGATTCATTATTAATTATGAACTCGAGTGAAACGCCGCTGCTCTTCGCCTTAATCATTCCGCTGCTGCTCCTCACCGTGGTCTCACAGATCAGTGACGGAGGACTTGACGCAAAAGCGGTTGCGCTTTTGGGCGCCCTTGCCGCCGTTATCTCAGTCTTGCGTCCACTCGGCGCGGGTCTGGGTGGAATTGAGCCGATCTGGGTTATTTTGATCTTGGCCGGCCGGGCACTGGGACCTGGGTTTGGATTCCTGCTTGGCTCGATATCACTTTTGACCTCGGCCCTATTTACCGGTGGCGTTGGGCC
>JBDNFV010000080.1:0-1223 GCA_041689635.1 Candidatus Nanopelagicales bacterium
ACCATCTCGGTTCGCGAGCTGAAGACCATGCTCGACGCACGGGATCGTGGTGAAGACGACTTCGTCCTCATTGACGTGCGCGAACCGGGCGAGTTCGAGATCGTCCAGATCCCAGGAGCGATCCTGATTCCTAAGGGCGAGTTTATGAACGGGTCGGCCCTTGCAGGCCTGCCGACCGACAAGCGCATCGTGTTGCATTGCAAGGTGGGTGGACGCTCGGCTGAAGCATTGGCGGTTGTCAAAGGTGCGGGCTTTAGTGATGCCGTCCACGTTGGTGGCGGAGTGCTCGCGTGGGTGAACCAGATTGAGCCGGAGAAGCCCACCTACTGACCCCCATTGATTTCATCCCTTATGAGTGTGCGCGAGGGAAATATTCGGGTCGGGGTCACGCAAACAAGGTTAAGAGGCCAGAATGAGCCCCATGTCTGCGGCGCCAACTTCACCTGACGCTGGGGAATGGCTGACATCAAAGACTCCGGTTGCACCACCAAGCGCGCTCAACCCAAAGCCACGATTCCTCTCGTACGCGGCACTGGTAACCGGGGTGTGGTCCGGTTTAATCTCACTCATCGTTTTTGCAATAGCGCGCCTATTCGGAGTCCCCATGGATGTGGTGCTTGAGGGCACCACCATTCACGTCTTTTGGTTCGCCGTCTTGCTCGTGCCCGTCGCGGCCGCGCAAATCGGCGCGATGGCTTCGCTTCTGCTGCGTGGGATTCCCCACGCCCAAAGGATCGTGTTTTGGATCGGGACAGTAATTGCCATTGTGTCAATTGCAACTCCATTCATCACCGCAACACTGGTTTCCACCGCAATTGTTTTGGCGATCATGCACGGCATTACTTGGGGACTCGTTGTCCCGCAGATTGCCCGGATCATTGGTGACACCGAACCACGTGCGCATATTGATCGGCCCCTTTTGTGACCCAAGATGCGATAACGGATAGGTCACTACCGCTGGCATTGATTGCGGCTATGCGCCCGCGCCAATGGTTAAAAAATGTTTTGGTCTTCGCTGCTCCACTTGCTGCAGGACAATTATTTCAAGCTGACATTTTCTGGCCCAGTATTGGTGCGTTCGTCATGTTCTGTTTGATTTCAAGTGCAACCTACGTGGTTAATGACATTAAAGATCGTGAAAGTGACCGAGAGCATCCGACCAAAAACCGACGACCAATTGCCGCAGGCGAAATCTCAATACCGGTAGCGATTTCGTTCGCGGC
>JBDNFV010000081.1:0-2680 GCA_041689635.1 Candidatus Nanopelagicales bacterium
GACGAGTGATCGGCCTTCCTGATGAAGATCCGGTGTTCTCAGTTATACAAGTGATCTACCTCCAACTGAAGTCGTTCCAGCCGGGCACGATGTCGCTGGCCGTGTTGTCCCGCTGCAAGCGTTAAAGCTGATTTCACGCGATGCGCTGCTACAGGTGGCTGACCCGGATCTAGTTCTGTACCCACAACACGTCGGAGCACAACGATTCCGCCACTCGCGATTGCATCGACCACAGCGATGACCGCCGAAGAAGTCTGTGCGCCCGTCACGTTTATGGCAATAGATTCACTAAAGATTCCTTTTGATTCAAGGTGTGGTCAAGGCTTAACGGGATAGACCGTTTCTATTCACCTATCTGATTGACCTGATTGACCTGATTGACGGCAGAAGTAGAGCTAACGCAATCTATTTAAGTTATTTGTGGATGTGGGAGAGTTCTACCATGAATTCTCTTCGCCCCGTGATTGCCTTGACGTGTTATATGGAACCAGCCGCTTGGGGCGCGTGGAATAACGTCCCAGCGGCGTTGATACCGCAGTGGTACCTCGAGCTTTTTCGTGCTGCTGGGGCCGAGGTTGTGTTGCTACCGCCGGGTACGAGTTCTGATTTCCTGGGTCGATTCGACGGTTTGGCATTGGCTGGTGGAGCCGATGTCAATCCAGAGCGTTACGGGCAAGTTCCACATGACAGCGTGGATGTTCCGCGGGTAAGCCGCGATGATTCTGAATTCGAGTTGTACGCGAAGGCGCGTAAGTTGGACCTGCCGGTGTTCGGAATTTGTCGAGGATTACAGGTGATGGCCATTTCCCACGGTGGTTCACTCATTCAAAATCTTCCCGATGAACCAGACACGATTATGCACCGCGATCGGCCCGGTCAATTCGTTACTCATCAAGCAAAATTTGAACCGGGAAACACTCTCGCTTTGTTGTATAAAGCCGAATCTATTGAGGTGAACTCCTCGCACCACCAAGCGGTTCGTGACGCGGGAGACCTTTCGGTTATAGGTTTGGCTGTTGATGGAACGGTGGAGGCCTGCGAAGATTCGAGTAGAGATTTTTGTCTTGGTGTGCAGTGGCACCCGGAACACCCCGACCGGCGCGACATGGATCTCCCGCTGGCACAGAAATTTGTTGCAGCAGCCCAGAGGTATCGCGATGCAAACTAAACGCCCACTTCCCGCGATGCTCATCGCTGCTGTGGTTGGCCTTGCCCTCGGTTACGTCATTCTTGAACTTGTTAATGCCGGAATCACCGTGGTCTGGGAAACCATTCCCGAATCGTGGGAGGGCACCCCTGCTTGGTATGTGATCGGGGTGTTGCTGATTGCGGCGGTGCTCGTGTACGTCATTCGCCGGTTCGTTGGCGACACCGGCCATTCGCCAATAGGTGGCATCAAGGTCAGTCCCATCACACCCAAGGAGTATCTGGGCGCAATCTTGGCCATCCTTGCTTCACTATGGGGTGGCGTTGTGCTCGGTCCTGAAGTGGCACTTGTCGCTACCGGCTCGGTCATTGGTGGGCTAGCCGCCAAATTCCTAAACGTAACGGACCCCAAGGCCGTTAAAAAGGTGGTCGGGTTTGGCGCACTCGGCGCAATTCTTGCTCTCTTCGTGGAACCGCTCCTTTCGGGCAACATGCAACTGGGAGGTACCCCGGCCGAAATCGAGGTTGATCAACTCGGTTGGGCGATTGTGGTAGCGCTCATTGCAACCGTGGCTGTCACTATTGCGCGTTTTATTGCTGCCTTCATTGCGCGCGCTGCAGGTCCTGGCCCACACCTTACAATTTTGATCGGCGCGGCTCTAGTCATTGCTGCAGCCGCATTGCTCATGCAGGCGTGGACGGGCCAGGGGGTCATCTACATCACCACGTCGGGTGAAGAGCTGATCACGGAGTTACCCAAGCTCACCTCCGCGAGCACGGTTGCCGCAATCATCCTGCTGAAGACAATTGCCTACGCAGTTTCCCTCGGTGCAGGTTTTCGCGGTGGGCCGTTTTTCCCGGCCATGTTTATTGGTGCTGCGTCGGGTTTGCTGATCGCACTCCTGCTCCCCAATGGGCCATCTGTACCGGCCGCAATTGTCGTTGGCGTCATTGCTTCGGTGGTTGCAACCGCCCCGATGAAGTGGCCGATCGTGATTGCCTTAGGCGTCGCAATCGGTTTCCTGATCGGGACCTGGACACTTGTTCCGGCGGCACTCATTGGGGCCATTGTTGCCCGACTCGTCCCGCGCGTGGGTGACCGAGCTACAGCGGCGTGACGTAAGCGCCAGCAATCCCACCATCAACGAGGAAGTTCGACGCGGTCATAAATGACGAGTCGTCACTTGCCAGGAAAGCAACGGCCGCTGCGATCTCGTTGGGTTCACCAAATCGACCGAGTGGAATGTGGACGAGTCGGCGGGCGGCGCGCTCAGGATCACTTGCGAATAACTCCATGAGCAGTGGTGTATTCACTGGGCCGGGTGAGAGTGCGTTGACGCGGATTCCTTCGCGAGCGAACTGCACACCGAGTTCACGTGACATGGCGAGCACTCCACCTTTTGAGGCCGTGTAAGAAATCTGTGAGGTTGCCGCAGCCATCGTGGCAACGAAGGATGCGGTGTTAATAATCGAGCCTTTACCCTGCTCCAACATGATCGGAATAACCGCTTTGCAGCACAGAAAGACCGACGTC
>JBDNFV010000082.1:0-1703 GCA_041689635.1 Candidatus Nanopelagicales bacterium
CCGTTGTCAATGACTGCGACAACCGCGCCACCGATAAGCGCATCATGAATCCGGCCACGACCACCGAAAAGGCTCGTTCCACCGATGACCGCGGCAGCGATTGCATTGAGCACGATGAACTTGCCCGCGTTGGGATCCACCGAAGCCGCGCGAGATGCGAAAACAATTCCCGCGAATGCCGCCGTTCCAGAACAGATTGTGAAGACGGTAATTCGAATTCGACTCACGCTGATGCCAGCGCGACGAGCGGCTTCCACGTTACCGCCAACTGCATAAACATGACGACCGAACGTGGTGCGATTCAAAATGAATCCAAAAACCAGCGTTAGTACAGCAATGATCGGCACAATTATTGGTACGCCGCTGAGTGGATTTAATTCAGGATTCACGCTTCGTTCCTGACTCAATGCCCACACAATTGCGAAACCAACGACCGCCATCGCTGCCGTTTTAATCAGAATCATGGAAAGTGCAGTCGCGGCAAATCCCCGCGCAAGTCGACGAGTCCGGCCAATATATGAAACGAGAAAGTAGCCGCCAATTATTGCAGCGTAGAAAACCCAACCGAGCAAGATCGGTAAATTTTGGTTTTGAATAGCCAGGATGACATTGTCCGTCACTCGAATATTTCCGCCCTCACCAATGATCACCAAAATCAAGCCCTGGAATGCCAGAAACAGTGCAAGGGTGACAACGAATGAAGGAATTCCAATTTTGGCTACAAGAGTTCCGATGAAAAGACCGATAGCGATACCGGCCAGCATGGCTACCGCAACCGCGATCGGCCAAGCCAGACCCCACCGCGAGAGTGAAACCGCGAGTAAGGCACCAGCCACTCCGGAGGTCACGCCCGCCGAAAGATCAATCTCGCCCAAGAGCAACACAAAAATCAAGCCCATAGCCAAAATCATGACGACCGCAGCTTGAGTGAAGAAGTTTGCAAAGTTCAAAGAGGTAAAGAAAACTGGGTTGGCCAGTGAAAAGAGAATCACCAAAATAATGAGTCCGAGGACCGCAGGCAGTGATCCCATGTCGCCACTTCGCACCTTGATGCGGTAGGCCTTCCAGGATTCAGCAACGCTGCCGTCCTTGGTCTTCATGTATTGGGGAACGTCAACGTCTGCACTCATGAATTCGCTCCATTCTGGGCTGACAAGTCTGTCTTTCCACCCGTGATGTACTCGACGATTTCCCCACTGGTGGTCTCATCCACCCGCAGGCGCGTGACCATGGTTCCGAGGTAAAGAACGTAGACGTAGTCAGCCACTTGGAAAATATCTTGAAGGTTGTGCGAGATGATCACCACACCCAGCCCTGCATCGGCCAACCGGCGGACCAGCGCAAGCACTTGCTCGGTCTGAGCCACGCCCAAGGCGGCGGTCGGTTCGTCCAAGATGACCACTCGATTATTCCACAGAACAGATCGCGCGATGGCGACAGTTTGTCGTTGCCCGCCCGACAGGCTGGAAACTTTCTGGCGCAGCGAGGAAACGGTTCGGACTGAGAGTGATTGCAAAGTTTCGCCAGCGCGGGCTTCCATATGGGCTTCGTCGAGTGCAACCCCGCGCTTTAATTCCCGACCGAGAAACATGTTTTGAACGATATCGAGATTGTCGCACAGCGCGAGGTCCTGATACACGACTTCAATTCCCAGTTCGGCCGCCGCACGAGGGTCGTCGAGTTTTACCTCTTTGCCGTCAAAA
>JBDNFV010000083.1:0-12638 GCA_041689635.1 Candidatus Nanopelagicales bacterium
ATCCCACTGATTTACGCCACCTGGAATCTTGGCGCAGCGCTCGTTCTTGCCGACTCTGGTCTTGGCTTGCGAGGAATGCATCGGGCACTACGTGGAGCTCACCTTGATCACGTGGTTGGAATTCCGCGTGCGTGGCCGTTAATGCGGAGCTTGCGCATACCCGGAGCTCGAATTAGTACAAAAGAATTAAACAACGTCAGTAAGCGCGGTGGAACGAGACCGGTCGTTGGCCAATCAACAGAGGGTGAGTTCCCTGCCAGCAATCTGGGCGCAGTTGTCTTTACCTCCGGATCAACCGGACCGGCCAAAGGTGTTCAATACTCACGCGGGCACGTGGCTCGCACGGTGGCAACTTTGCAACGGCAGTATTCGATAACACCCCACGATGTCATCATCGCGGCCTTTGCGCCGTGGGCGGTTTTCGGTCCAGCATTGGGAATCGCCTCGGTGTTGCCGGACATGAATCCAGGTAAACCCAGTTCACTGTCCTACCAGGCGCTCAATGAAAGCGTGGTGAGTGCAGGTGGCACCTTGTTGTGGGCTTCACCTGCGGCCTTGGTCAACGTTTTAGGCACAGTTCCCGAAAATGAAAATGCAGATTGGAGCGGCATTCGGTTAATTTTGAGCGCCGGTGCTCCAGTGCCGAAGTCATTGTTGAAGCGTCTGGCGAAACTGATCCCGAGCGCTTCAATTCGGACTCCCTACGGCATGACCGAGGCGTTGCCCCTCAGTGAAATTACACTCGAGGAGATTGTGAATTCGCAACAGGATCAAGGGGTGATCGTTGGGAAAGGGCTATCCGGAGTGGATATTAAAATTGCGCCGTGGGATGACCCCGATCAATTGACCAGCAATTCCGACATCATGGGTGAAATAGTTGTGCGAGCCCCACACATGAAAAATAGTTACGACAGTTTGGCGTTCACCGAGCGCAGTAGTTCCCGATTCCCCGGCTGGCACCGCACGGGAGACGTCGGCCACCTTGATTCCGGTGGATCGCTCTGGATCGAGGGTCGCAAGTCACAGATAATTTCAACGTCCTTGGGGGTCGTGACTCCCGTCCCAGTGGAACAAAGAGTCGAGTCCTTGGACTTCGTTCGTCAGGCGGCCTGCGTCGGGGTTGGCCCACCTGGCAGTGCGGTTGTCGTCATCGTGTACATCGAATCTGAGCGAATGTCAGAAAAATCCCACGTCAATCGTGAAGACCAGGTCCGCGCAATCGCCGGGGCGCCTATCGCGGCGGTCCTTCGCGTTACATCATTACCGACAGATATCCGACATAACGCAAAACTCAATCGCGAACAGATCTCCCGATGGGCCAATAAGAAACTTTCGGGTGCCCGGTGAAAGTACTTGTCACTGGTGGACGTGGGCTTCTTGGGTCAGCGGTCGTGCGAGAAATCCAGACAGCGGGCCACGAGTGCATTGTCGTTCAACGTAACCCAAGTGGAATTCCGGGAGTTCGCGAGTTTCTGGACGACCTAACGGCGCCACGGCAGTCCGAACAGTGGCTATCTGGAGTTGATACCGTCGTGCATTTAGCCGCAAAGGTCGGAATTGTCGGTAGTCATCAAGAATTTTTTGAGGCCAACGTCCACGCAACCCACCTGATTTTAGCGGCTGCCAAGTCACATGGGGTTCAGAGATTTATTTACGCGTCCTCGCCCTCGGTGGCCCACACGGGGCATCCTTTGATCGGCGCGGACGCGCAAGAAGCCGCACCATCAGCCGTTCGAGGGGCTTACAGTCAGACAAAGGCACAAGCCGAACTGGACGTATTGGCTGCACATTCACCCGAATTTGCCACCTTAGCGTTGCGTCCACATTTGGTGTGGGGTCCTGGCGACACTCAATTGATTGAGCGAATTGTGGAAAGGGCGCGCTCTGGCCGACTATTCCTCATTGATGGTGGTCTGTCCCTCATCGATACGACCTATGTCACCAATGCGGCCCAAGCCTTCGCCCAAGCAATTGTTGCCGTCCCTGAAGCTTTTGGCCGAGCGCTCATGGTGACGAACGGTGAACCTCGAACAGTGCGGGAAACGCTGAGTCGGATTACACAGGCGGCAGGAGTGAAAGCCCCCACCCGCAGCGTGCCATTTCACCTTGCGATGGCAGCAGGACACGCCGCTGAGTTTGCGTGGAGAAATCGAACAACGGAACCACCACTAACGTCCTTTCTTGTCGAGCAGCTCGCGACGGCTCACTGGTTCGACATCGAAATAACGAAAAAGTTGCTGAACTGGAGTCCAACTGTTTCCCTGGATGAGGGATACGCGCAATTAACCCAATGGTATTCGGACCACTGACACGTATTTGTTTGAGTGTACTCGCCGGCCCGTTTCACTGAGCCGACAATATGTAGCATTGCGCGGTGACCCACGGTTTTGAAATTGTCTCCCAGCTTGATCAAGCACGCGGAAGAACCGGGGTCATCACCACACCGCATGGCCAGATTAAGACACCCGCATTTATCCCCGTAGGCACGAAGGGAACGGTCAAATCTGTGCTGCCCGAGAGCGTTCGAGACCTTGGAGCGCAGGCCGTGCTCGCCAATGCTTATCACCTGTATTTGCAACCGGGAACCAAGATTATCGATGCAGCAGGTGGCCTCGGTGGATTTATGAATTGGCCACTTCCAACATTCACCGACAGTGGGGGATTTCAGGTATTGTCCCTCGGAGTTGGTTTCAAAAAAGTACTCTCGATGGACAGTATGCATACCGTAGAAAGTGACGTGATTGCGCCCGGTAAAGATCGATTGGCCCACGTTGATGACGAGGGCGTGACCTTTAAATCTCACCTCGACGGATCGATGCACCGCTTCACCGCGGAAATCTCAATGCAGGTTCAGCATTTACTCGGCGCCGACATCATTTTTGCTTTTGATGAGTGCACGACTCTGTTGAATACAAAGGAATACCAGATGATTGCCATGCGCAGGACCCTGGAATGGGCGCAGAGGTGTATCGCCGAGCATCAGCGACTCACCATTGCACGGAGTTCACGGCCTGATCAAATGCTTTTCGGTGTGATTCAAGGCGCACACTACGAAGACCTTCGTCGGCAAGCCGCTCGTGAAATTGGTCGTCTGGATTTTGATGGATTTGGAATTGGTGGTGCGATGGACAAGCAAACCCTTGGCACCATCATTGGTTGGGTGGTAGATGAATTGCCATCGGAGAAGCCCCGCCACTTGCTAGGGATCGGTGAGCCGTTGGACCTGTTCACCGGCGCAGAAAACGGAGTCGACACATTTGATTGCGTAGCACCTACGCGTAACGCACGCAATTGCGCTTTGCTGACAGTTGAGGGCAGATTTAATGTCTCCAACGCTTACAGCAGAGGAAACAACGAGCCAATTGATAGCGAATGTGATTGCTACACCTGCCTCAACTATTCGCAGGGGTACCTGCATCACGCCTTTAAAGCTAATGAATTGATCTTTCCAACCTTGGCCAGTATTCATAACCTGCGGTTCACTGTGAGGTTGGTGGATCACATCCGGGAACACATGCAAGCAGGCACATACTTTGACTTTAAGAATGATTGGATGGCGAGGTTTACCACTGGCCGATATGCAAAGAAAAGCTAGTTCCCAAAATAGGTCGGTTCGCGTTTCTTGATTGCACGAATGACCGGATAGCTAATGGGGAGTAGGACAATCTCGAGCACAGTTTTGTAGAGGTATCCCACGAGAACATAGTTGAGAAATTCCGGGCCGGTGATGATTCCGTAAAAAGCAACAGTGCAAAAAACTAATGTGTCAGCGAATTCGCCGACAACGGTTGATCCGATCAATCGGGCCCACAGGTGCTTTTCCTTCGTTCTTTGCTTAATTCTGACGAGTACATACGCATTGAGCAGTTGACCCACCAGGTAGCCCAGAACACTGGCCAAAACAATTCGGGGTACGAAGCCTAAAACGGATTCAAATGCACTTTGAAATTCATAGGCGTCCGCGGCGGGGGAAATTTGAACCAGATAAAAAGTAAATGCCGCGAGAATTGACATGGCAAACCCGGTAAAGATCGCCCGACGTGCCGCTTTCCAACCGTAAACCTCGCTGAGAATATCTCCAATAACGTAGGCGAGCGGAAACAAAAAGACGCCGCCGTCGGTGATCAGCGGACCAAATTCGATTAATTTTGTGGCCCCGATGTTCGAGATCAGCAGAATCCCCACGAAAATCGCTACGAGGTATGGATAAAAGGAGCCCCCGGTGCGCGCAAAATGAACGCCACCGGGTTGTGGCGTTTGGCTTGAGGTGGTTGACATATATGACATGGTGCCCCCGGCAGGATTCGAACCTGCGACCTTCGGTACCGGAAACCGGCGCTCTATCCCCTGAGCTACGGAGGCAGGGGACGGTAAGGCTAGCAGCGCACCATATGCAAACATGTCGTGGTGGCAGGTTTGCGTGCGGTGCTAAACGACTTTTCGGATCGGCCGGTCGTGAACTCGGCCATCACCTTCTGTCGAGATTTTGTCACTCGCTTTGGGGCACTCAATGTTTCGCTGATCTCTGGTGGTTTGGCCTACTACGTGATGTTGGCTGTGGCGCCCATCGCCATCTGTGTGGGCGCGATCGCGGGACTTTTTATTGATCAGCAGCAATTCATTGCAGGTTGGGATTCCCTGGCCAGCCGTGGACCGGAATCACTCAGTGGTCTGGACCCGGCGATTAATTCACTTGCGTCTTTGGCAGAGTCCGCCTCAACGAGTTCGGTTACTATCGCAACCATTGCCAGTTTAATTGTGGCAGTTTATGTGTCACAAAAAGTGGTGTACAGCGTCCTTCAGGTACAGGACCAGATCTTCATCAGCGCCCACCCGACACCTGGCTTGATTGCTCGAGTCAGGTCTGCAGCGATCGCATTAATCATGATTATTGTGATCGTAGTCTCACTCTTGGCGGTAACGCTCGTCCCCGTGATTCTCAGTGCTTTCAACATTAAAAACAGTTTTCTGGGGTTGCTCGACACGTTTGGCTGGCTGACTCCCGTCGTTGTCATTTACTTCATGGTGTGGCTAGCCATGCGGGCGACGAGCGGCTCAAGGGGAGTTCTCACGTGGCGCTCACCAGGGTTGCTGATCTCCACAGTCTTAATCATTTTGTCGATTGGATTATTCGGGATGTACGCGGATCTGTCTTCAACCATGGGATCAGCACTTGTTGTTTTTGGAGCGCCCATCGCCGTGCTGATTTGGACCTATCTGGTATTTCTCGGTTTTTTCACCGGCTCGATTACTGAAGGTTTGATGCGTGAGCGGGCTTCAGCGAGAAAACCAACGCGGGGGACCACTGATCAGCGCGATCAGGAAAGCACCGGCGGCGGCGCCAATGCCAGTGCTCATGATGGAAATTCCCGGAAGAAGTAGACCTGCGGCGGCGCCGGCAGTGCCCATAACGGCTGCTCCAGCGGCTGCAAAGGGGATTCTTTTACCCGAAGTTGATTCACTCTGTTCGGTCGGCGAACGGGATTCATTGCGTTGCGGTGGTGCCGATTGTGGGGAGTCTTGCGCGGAGATTTCCCGCAAGAGTTTTTCAATCTCGTCGTCGGAAGCCATGTGAGCACTCTATGTCAGGACCGGCACGCAAGCAGATACGCTCGCGCCGTGGCAATAAACGACACCCGCCAAAGTGTTCAGCGTGTTGTGGACGATCTACTGGCACAGGGAGTATTGACAGACCGGGTGGAAGTGACGTTAGAGCGGCCGAAGTCGCGTGAGCACGGCGATTACGCCACCAACGTGGCGTTGGTGGCTGCCAAATCCTCAACTATTCCGCCCAGGGAGTTAGCGGAAAAAATTGCCGAGCGGTTGAGCGCCGACCCGGCATTTACCGAGGTCAGGGTGGCCGGGCCCGGATTCGTAAACATCCGACTTTCGGCTCAAACCCAAGGAGAAATTGCCCAGCGGGTCGTGATTCTTGGATCGGCTTATGGTCGCAATGACGCCTTGATGGGTAAGAGTTTCAATGTTGAGTTCATTTCGGCTAACCCCACTGGACCCTTACATCTTGGGCACACCCGTTGGGCGGCAGTTGGTGATGCCTTGGCCCGGGTGTTGTCAGCGGCGGGTGCGGACGTCACAACCGAGTTTTATATCAATGATCGCGGTGTCCAGATGGATAAATTTGGCGCATCCGTGATGGCTGCCTCATTGGGTCAGGCGGTACCAGAAGATGGTTATCACGGTGGCTACATATTGGACCTTGCTGCTCGGATTATTCGGGAACACCCAGAGTTTCATCAGCTCCCCGCGGGCGAACAACTCGTTGCCTTTCGAGAAGCTGCCTACTCGCTGCAGTTGCAGCAGCAAAAAGATGTCCTCGAACTATTTCGAACGCATTTTGATGTCTGGTATTCCGAGCGCAAACTGTATGACTCTGGGGCTGTGGAACGGGCCCACACCACATTGCAAGAACAGGGCCATGTGTACGAATCCGAGGGCGCATTGTGGCTTCGGACCACGGCGTTTGGAGACGACAAAGATCGGGTCCTGATCAAAGAAAATGGCGAGAGAACCTATTTTGCCGCCGACACGGCCTATTACCTGGATAAGCGCCGGCGGGGTTTTGACACAGCCATTTATTTACTCGGCGCCGATCACCACGGATATGTGAATCGTCTGCGGGCCGTGGCGGCATGTGCCGGCGACAACATGGACGAAAATATTGAGATTTTGATTGGTCAACTTGTCAAAATTACGCGTGGTGGGGTTGAGGTGAAACTGTCCAAGCGTTCCGGGCAGATCGTGACACTGGAAGAGCTCGTTGACGAGGTTGGTGTTGACGCGGCACGTTACACATTGGCCCGGTATCCGGTAGACACGCCACTCGTTGTTGACCTTGAAGAGATTGCTCGAAAGGCGAACGACAATCCAGTTTTTTACGTCCAATACGCCCACGCCCGCATCGCTTCCGTTTTACGCAACGCGCAGGACATCGGCGCTCTATGGCGCGGTGGTGAATTTTTCCCTGAGCTACTGGAATCCGATCAGGAAAATGAACTCCTCGGCGTAATCGAAAAATTCCCTGCGGTCATTACCGCAGCTGCCGAGCTGCGTGAGCCGCACCGTGTTGCCCGCTACCTCGAAGAATTGGCTACCGCGTATCACCGTTTTTATGACGCATGTCGGGTACTTCCGCGTTCCGATGAAGAACTCGGTGGCGTTCACATTGCTCGGTTGTGGGTGTGCGCCGCAACGCAGCAAACCCTGGCAAACGGTTTAGATCTCCTTGGAGTCAGCGCCCCGCAAAAAATGTAATTACCGGTAGGATTCCGTCATGCAGGCTCATCCGGCTGGCCCCCGCCACGCTCAAATGGCGCCGGAGACTCAGACACTCGTACCGGTAGCCGACCCAACTCGATCCCATGTGTGGCCCACGAGTGCCCAGAGAGCCGTGAACGGTGAACTTCAGATCGGGGGTGAGGGAGTAATCCAGTTAGCCGCCGACTACGGAACACCGTTATTCCTTTTTGATGAAAACGATATTCGTGAACGTGCCCAAGAGTTTGCCACGGCGTATCTTGCCGACAACGAAAATGGCACGGTGTACTACGCGGCCAAGGCTTTTCTCAGTGTCGCAGTAGCACGGTGGGTCGCTGAAGAAGGCCTTGGAATTGATGTTGCATCCGGCGGTGAACTCGCCATCGCAATTCGTGCTGGAATTCCCGGCGAGAAATTGCTGATGCACGGAAATAATAAATCGGAGAGTGAAATTTTAGCCGCACTCGATTATGGTGTCGGACGAATTGTGATTGACTCATTTGATGAGATAGTTCGTGTTGCAGCAATTGCAGCCGATCTCAATCTTGTGGCAAAAGTCTTAGTGCGCGCAACCGTTGGTGTTGAAGCACACACGCATGAATTTATTGCCACCGCCCACGAAGATCAAAAATTTGGACTCTCTGTTCAAGAAGGTGATGTAGAAGAAGCCGTGCGTCGCATCGCCAAATTACCCTCACTGCATTTCGTGGGACTGCACTCACATATCGGTTCGCAAATTTTTGATGCAGCTGGATTTGAAATCGCCGCAACTCGAGTGGTGTCAGCCGCCTATTCCATTTATGACAAGCAAGGAATTGAATGCCAAGAACTCAACCTCGGCGGGGGAATGGGAATTGCCTATCTTCCAGAAGATGATCCGCTTTCGGTGGGAACCATGGCGCAGCAGATCAGAGAAATTGTTATTCGAGAATGTCAAAATGTTGGTATTCCCATCCCTGCTCTATGTTTTGAGCCCGGCCGAGCAATTGTTGGCAGAGCAGGAATCACCCTCTATGAAGTGGGTACCGTCAAGAAAGTCGCCCTCGACCACGGCGAGCGCACCTATATCTCCGTTGACGGCGGTATGAGTGACAACATTCGTACTGCGCTCTACGGGGCTCAATATTCGGTAGCGCTGGTGTCACGAAGCTCTACCGCGGATCAGATTCTGTGCCGAGTGGTGGGAAAGCATTGCGAGTCAGGTGACATTGTGGTTCGTGACGCGTGGTTGCCTTCAGATCTCACTCCCGGTGACCTCATTGCTGTTGCCGCCACCGGTGCCTATTGCCGCTCCATGGCTTCCAACTACAACCAGATTCCCCGCCCACCCGTTGTCTCTGTTCGCGAGGGGAAAAGTCAGTTAGTTCTCCGGCGGGAAACATTCGATGACCTGTTGGCACTTGACCCGTTTGCCGGCTAGTGCGGCCAGGTCAAAGACCTTTGGCAGAATAAGGCCGCGCCCCGCAACAAAGATCATTGAGGAGTTTCATGTCTGATCGTGATAAATCTGCTCCACCGGTGCGAATTGCCATGTTGGGTGCTGGCACGGTGGGTTCTTCGGTAGCGCAACTCTTGGCCCGTCATCATCATGATCTGTCACATAGGGTTGGAGCCGACCTCGAATTAATCTCTGTCGGTGTTAAAGACATCAACAAGCCTCGAGCCGGGATTCCCATGTCGCTACTTACCCAAGATGTGGAATCGGTGGCACGATCGGGCGCCGACATTCTCATCGAAGTAATGGGTGGAATTGAACCTGCCCGGAGTCTTATCCTGGCCGCGATGCAAGCCGGATCAAGCGTGATCACGGCGAATAAGGCGCTCATGGCCGAGGACGGTGCTGCCCTCTACGCCGCCGCTGAACAATCTGGCGTTGACTTGTATTTCGAGGCTGCGGTAGCGGGGGCTATTCCCCTCATCCGTCCACTGCGCGAATCCCTTGCAGGGGATCGAGTAACCAAAGTCATGGGAATTGTCAACGGCACCACCAATTTCATGTTGACCAAGATGGACGAGGAAGGCGCGGACTACGACGAAGTTTTTGCCGAAGCACAGGCGTTGGGATACTTGGAAGCAGACCCCTCACTTGATGTTGACGGAATCGATGCAGCAGCGAAGGCTGCGATCCTGGCCGAATTGGCTTTTCACACCAGAGTGACGTTGGCTGACGTTTATTGTGAAGGAATTGGTTCGGTCACAAAGGCTGATATCAACGCCGCGCGCGATATGGGATTTGTCATCAAATTGCTCGCCATCGCGGAATTAATTACCACAGCCGGGCAAGAAGACGGCATCGTTGTGCGAGTGCACCCCGCAATGATCCCCCTGCATCATCCATTGGCCAATGTTCGCGGTTCATTTAACGCGGTGTTTGTTCACGCAGAAGCCGCCGGGGAAATGATGTTCTATGGGCGAGGAGCCGGTGGGGATCCCACCGCTAGTGCAGTTTTGGGTGATGTTGTTGCGGCGGCGCGCCACCGAGTGTCAGGTGGGCGCGGACCGGGTGAGAGCACCTACTCCGGGCTGAAGGTACTCGGTATTGGAAGGGCTGAAACGCGATATTACGTTAATCTTGACGTTCAGGATCGGCCCGGGGTTCTTGCACACATTGCCAATGCTTTTGCTGCTAACGGCGTCAGTATTCAAGTTGTGCGGCAAGACGGACAAGGCCACGAAGCCGGACTAATCGTGCGGACGCACCGAGGAAGCGAAGCTGCATTGCGAGCTACGGTTAATCAACTTAAGTCAATGGATGAAGTGAGAAAAGTTGTTGGAGTAATGAGAGTAGAAGGTGAAGATTAAATGGCACATCAATGGCGTGGCGTGATCACCGAGTACCGGGAACGCATGCCACTCACTGAGTCAGCGCCCATCGTGAGTCTGGGTGAAGGGGGAACACCTTTGACCTACGCTTGTACGCTGAGTGAACGAGTTGGTGCATCTGTTTGGCTGAAATACGAAGGGTCAAACCCAACCGGCTCATTCAAGGATCGCGGCATGACCATGGCCATCTCGCAGGCGGCCGGCGACGGTGCTAAGGCGGTCATTTGTGCTTCGACCGGCAACACGTCAGCCAGTGCTGCGGCTTACGCTGTCAAAGCCGGCATGACCTGCGCCGTGCTCATTCCTAAAGGCAAGATCGCGATGGGAAAACTCGCACAGGCCGTAGTTCACGGCGCAATTTTACTTCAAGTTGAGGGTAACTTTGACGACTGTTTGGTATTGGCCCGAGAACTTTCACAGAAGTATCCGGTTGCCCTGGTTAATAGTGTGAATCCCGTTCGCATCGAGGGCCAGAAGTCGGCAGCGTTTGAAATTGTTGATCAATTGGGTCAGGCACCGGATATTCACTGCTTGCCCGTGGGTAATGCTGGAAACATCACGGCCTATTGGCGCGGTTTCAAGGAATACGAAGCCTCGGGGTTGAGTGACTCATCCCCGGCACTGTGGGGGTTTCAAGCTGCGGGGGCCGCTCCGTTAGTAAACGGGGCTCCGGTCTCTCATCCGGAAACAATCGCGACGGCGATTCGAATCGGAAACC
This sequence comes from Candidatus Nanopelagicales bacterium, assembly GCA_041689635.1. Taxonomy (GTDB): domain Bacteria; phylum Actinomycetota; class Actinomycetes; order S36-B12; family S36-B12; genus UBA4592. Next base: position 10,817 of record JBDNFV010000083.1, read on the forward strand.
CAGCCTCGTGGGATAACGCAATATCCGCACGCGATGAATCGAACGGGATCATTGATTCGGTCACCGATCAAGAAATTCTGGCGGCTTACCACCTACTCGCCGAAAATGAGGGTCTGTTCTGCGAACCCTCGAGCGCGGCGGGCGTGGCCGGCTTACTGAAAATGCATGCGGCCGGAAAATTACCGACAGGTTCGGTGGTGACGTGCACCTTGACCGGTAATGGTCTCAAGGATCCGCAGTGGGCACTCGAGGGTGTGGGTGACCCGATGAGTGTTCCCGTGGATGCCGCTCTTGCTGCCAAAAAACTGGGCTTACTGGGATGAATGCCGTGACATTCGTTTCAGGAGCTGTCCGAGTGGTGGTTCCAGCATCGAGTGCCAATTTAGGTCCAGGGTTTGATTCAATCGGTTTGGCGCTCGCCGTACACGATGAACTCATTGCGATGGTGACGAGTGACGTCGGTATCAAAGTTGACGTCGAGGGGGAAGGCTTTGGCAGCGTCCCTCTCGATGAAACGAATTTGGTTGTCCAGGCGATGAATCGAGGCTTTGCGGAAATGAGCGCAAATCCCGCCGGCTTCATTCTTAAATGTCGGAATGCGATTCCACATGGCAGAGGGTTGGGTTCCTCGGCGTCCGCTGTCATTGGCGGATTAGCGCTGTCCCGGGCCCTCGTTGAGGGTGGAGACGAACTTCTCTCAGACCAGGACCTGCTCAATATTTCCTTGGAGTTTGAAAACCACCCCGATAATCTTTCGGCCGCACTTTACGGTGGATTTAATGTTGCTTGGCTGCACGGTAAAGACAGCGCTGGAGCGGTGCAGCCACGGGTGCACCCGGATGTCGTACCCGTTGTTTTGATTCCACCACATGAGCTGGCAACCACGACAGCAAGGAGAATCCTGCCGCAGCAGGTTGATCGTTCGGCTGCGTGCCACAACCTTTCGCGCACGGGACTTCTTGTATACGCCATTTCACACGACCCACAATTTTTACTCGAAGCTACCTCAGATCAACTACATCAGGATGCTAGGGCTGACATCTACCCGGAAACAAGCGCAATTATTTCGCAACTCCGCAGCCGCAATATCGCGGCGATGGCCTCCGGGGCCGGGCCAGCGGTCCTCGTGCTCGTCGACCGCAATCACGCGCATGAACTTGAAGCCGCACTCACCGAGGTCCCACGGGAGTGGACTCGGATTGCGGTTCCCATTGATTTCGAGGGTGTCCGGGTGGTCCCACTCCCAGGTTAGGCCCTTGGCGCCGCCTACCAGATGGCTGTGTTAGCCTTTCCATGTCCACAGTCGTGGCAGGCTTCCAAAAAGAATTACACTCACGAGAAATCAGACACAGAATCTTATAGAAAAGCAAACCTCGTGAATAAAGTCTTGGTGGGTAGCACAGGTTAATTTTTAACGGGTAATTCACAAACGTAATCATGTTTGGCCCAGGGCGCAATAAGCCCACACACATAAAGGAATCACTGAGTGTCAGACACAACAGAATCAAAGCGCCGTAGCGATGGTCTCTCCGGAATGCTGCTGCCAGAGTTAAAGCAACTCGCCCAACAACTTGGCATTGCCGGATCGAGCGCCATGCGAAAGTCAGACCTTGTCTCCGCCATTGGCGATCAACAGAAGCAGGCAAGTGCCCGTCGAACCACACCCAAGGTTGTTATCGACAAAGAGCAAAAAGAGTCCGCGGCGCCCACCCAAAACGAACCGGCGAAAGCCGACGCTCGCGAGGATTCACCCCAGGAGCAGCGCAATAGCCGCGACAATAACAATCGAGATCGCAATAGTCGCAACAGCAACAGTAATAAC
>JBDNFV010000084.1:0-7326 GCA_041689635.1 Candidatus Nanopelagicales bacterium
GCCCCACACACGAAAGGAATGGTGAACTTCCACTTATCAATGTGGTTTGCGTAGTCGGCGGGTGACAACACTTCGGATTCGTCAATGTAGTCAACACCGAGGGACTCCAGGATCTGGGCTTCGGCGAAGTGGCCGATCCGGACCTTCGCCATAACGGGAATACTGACCGCGGCTTTGATGGCGTCAATCATGTCTGGGTCTGACATGCGACTTACGCCACCCTCAGCGCGGATATCTGCGGGGACACGTTCGAGTGCCATGACCGCGACGGCGCCTGCATCCTCAGCGATCTTTGCCTGTTCGACGTTCACGACGTCCATGATCACGCCGCCCTTAAGCATTTCGGCCATACCACGCTTGACGCGACTGGTGCCAGTGTTAATTTCTGTTGACATAATGACCGTCCTCACAAGTTGAATATTACTACAGTGTCCTCTAGATCCGGAACTTAATAGTAGGGGGGCACCTCCACTTCTGCATGTCCACGTTGAGTGGAGCATCGTCGGGGATCAAGAACTCATGATCGTTCGGATATTTGGACGTGGTCATAAATCTCACGGGTTTGTGGAAATGGGGTACGTCCAGCCAAATGAAACCAACGAGCGGAGCGCTGCCGCCGCAATTGCACGCAGGCGCGAACGGCATCGTTAAGAAAGCGTCGTGAGAGTTCAACCCTGCGAGAGGAGGCAGCACATTCCTCCAAGATCTCGGAACCACCAATTTCATCGTGGATCGCTTCGATTTCCTCGACGTCAAGAACAGCATTGAGGGCGGACGTGAGTTCTGATTCAGCCTTGTCGCGCTGGGTTGACGACAGATCCGTTGACAATCGGGCTGCGTGGGCGGCCGCTGAAATCAGAACCGATGACGCTGGGTCCAGGAACCCGGTTGAGGCCAGTTCTAAGGTAACCCCGGAGCGTCGCAATAAATGTGAGTCCAGTGAAATGAGGGCAACGTCAATGCGCCGGTGCAAGCGATCAATTCTTCCAGCGGTCATGCCTAAATAGAGAATGAAAAATACGAGAGATAGCATGACGATGACAATAAAAATGATCCACAGGGTCACCTGCCTTCCCCGTTCTCGCGGACTGATCTGCCGGCAAACCGGCCGACGAGTTGACCCCGCAAATCCTCTTCCACTTTCTCACCGGCTACGTGTACCGACTCGTAGACCGCGATGACATCTTCCACCACGTGATCCCAGTCAAAGTCCATCACGCGAATATTTCCTGACTCCACGAGTGCCCGTCGCTGATCGGGGTTCGTGAGCAACTCAATCATTGCAGCGCTTAACGCTTCGGAATCACCAACGGGGAAAAGCTTTCCCGACTTCCCCGATTGCAGTACTCGATCAAATGCTGGCAGATCCGAGGCAACCACCGCCGTTCCAGCCGCCATGGCTTCGGCGAGAACTATCCCGAAAGACTCACCACCGATGTTTGGTGCGACGTAAAGGTCCACTTGGCACAAAATGCGTCGTTTTTCTTCATCGGAAATTGCTCCGACGAAATTGACACGATCCTTCCAACGTGGATCAAGAAAATCGCTGTACTCTTCCGGGTCCCCCGGCCCCGCAATGACGACTTCACAACGATCAAGTTCGGTGAAAACCTGGGGCAAAGCTTTCAGGAGTACTTCGAGACCTTTACGCGGTTCATCAATTCGTCCAAGGAACAAAATCTTCTGGGTTCCCTCGAGTGACACGCTTTCCTGATCTCGAAAGTCAGCGACGCGAACCCCATTAGGAATCAACACGGCGTCCCCACCAATGTGGCGAACGAGAGTTTCGCGGGCGGCTTCACTCACGGCGATCCGGCCTCGAATCTTCTCCATCGCGGTTTGAGCAACGTAGTACCCGGCCGACAGCATGCGCGAACGTTCATGTGAGGAGTGCCACGTAGCGACAAGCGGGCCCCTAGCTGCCCAACAGGTAAGTAATGACGAGCTCGGTGCAACCGGTTCGTGGATGTGCACGACATCAAAGTTTCCTTCACGGATCCATTGACGTACCCGTCGTGTTGCCCGCACACCGAAACTCATCCGAGCGACGGATCCGTTATAAGAAACTGCCGTAGGGCGTCCACCGTCGAATACGTAGTCGGGCAAGGTGTCCGGGTCTTCAACGGGTGCCAGAACGCTCACGTCAAATCCCCTCGCCATCAGGGTGAGTGCCAAGTCAGCAACGTGGCTGCGAACCCCACCCGGCACATCCCAGGCGTAGGGACAAACGATTCCCACCCGTTGCACGCTTGAACTATTTACTATTTGGGGTTGACTCACCGCGGCTTCCGATCCGCTAGCCAGACTTTCTGTAACATATGCCAATCCTCAGGGTGCTTGGCGATACCCACTTCATAGGCGCGGGCAATTTGCTGGGTCATGTGCGCGGCCCGCTCTCCTTTGGGGAGCCATTCGGGGATCTCAACCCGATCGTGCATTGTCCCAACAGAGAGCGGTCCTTCGAAATGCATGGTCACCGGAAACAAAGGTGCACCGGTTAGCATCGCCAAGGTCGCCGGGCCTACTGGAAATCCGGCTGGTTCACCAAAAAAATCAACCGCAACTCCTTTACCTGAAATGTCGCGGTCACCCAAGAGTGCCACCAGCCCTCCTGATTTCAATCTCTGAATGAGGTCGCGCATGACTTCGGAGTCGCCCAATGGCAGCACCTCCATGCCGAGGGACTCACGATATTCCAGAAACTGATCGAAGAGTTTTTCGGGCTTGAGCCGCTCAGCAACCGTTGTCACTCGGCCGTACCGATCGGCGCCCCAAGCTCCTGCCAAATCCCAATTCGCCATGTGTCCGGGAATCATCAAAACTCCCTTTCCCTCCTTCATGGCCTGGTCAAGTAACTCAACGCCACGCAATTGAAACTTAATGTGAAACAGTTCAGGATTCATTTTTGGGAGCCGGAATGCCTCACACCAATACCGCATGTAACTGCGCATTCCCGCTCTTGTGAGTTTATTTAAATCAGCTGGGTCAAGTTCTGGACGAACACGGGCTAGGTTCTTTGAAAGTTGATCAACGCCACCCACATCTCGCCACCACAGCGTGTCAGCCGCTGTTTGAAAAACTTGCTGTGCAGCGCGTTCGGGTAACCGTTTTGTCGCCGCCCAACCCGCGGAATAGGCCCAATTCGTTGCCGAGTCAGCAATGCTTTTTCTGTTGGCCATAACGGGAGTCCCTAAAGTGTTTCAGTGCGAGGCTTGAGTTGCCTGCGTACGTGAATCACGCGTTGAATGACCGTGAACACGCCCAGCACCGCCAACGCCCAGACCACAATGTCAAGGACCCACGGAACTCCAACCCCTGCAAGGACCAACGCCGCGAGAATCGCGATGAGTCGTTCGGCCCTTTCAACCAACCCGACATTTGCCTCTGCACCGACCGCTTCCGCTCGCGCTTTGGCGTAACTCGTCACCTGCCCTGCCACCAATGCGATCAAGGTTCCCGCCGCGAGCCACATGTGGTCGTTGCTGGCAGCCCAGAAGGCAACGGATCCAAAGATGGCCCCGTCAGCAACACGGTCAAGGGAGGCATCAAGGAAGTTCCCCCACGGGCCACTCGTTCCCTTCATGCGGGCCATGGTGCCGTCGAGTAGATCAGCCACCGCGAAAACAATCACGCCCAGCACACCAATAACAAATTCTCCGCGTGCGATGAACAGCACCGCACACAACACTGCGCCAAGTGTCCCCACGACAGTGACGGCATCCGGTGAAATGTGCAAGCGCAAGAGAAGCTTCGCGGGCGGGTCAAGTAATCCACTCACCGCACGACGTGCTTTGGGATTGTTCAACATTGGCTTGATGCTACCGTCCGACCGTGCCAATCAATGCATCAATCGCGGTGCTGGCGGCTGATTCCGCCCTCGCCCAAGCAGTTGCCAATCGGATCAGCGGGCACCAGGTCTTCAGCGTCCCGCCCATCATCAGCGACACGCAAGCGGATCAATCGACAACTTTTGGCGAATGCATCAATCTCAGCGCCGTCCCAGCAATGCCGAACACCTTTGATCCACCCCAACTCGGCTCTTTCTTAGGTTGGGGCGCCGACATTGCATTGCTCGTTGTCGACAGCTCCCTTGGCCTTGACGGTGAATCAATTCAGCGTTCGCAAGAGGTCGCTCAGCACCATCCACTCATGGTCGCCGTGACGGGACTTAACTCCCCGCGCGCAAATTTTGATGAAACGCTGGCGGTAATTTCCCGGGTCATGGGCCAAGGACACCAAGTCGTCGCCATCACGTTGCCGGTTCTGCAGGAGTCAGACTCCATCGACGAATCTGTGGTCGGCGGGATTCTCGACCTCGTGCATTTGGAGATCAGAGTTCCTAGCCCAGATGGTGGAGCAACGAAACACGAGCTTGAGCAGGCGCATTACGACTTGATCGAAGGGCATGTCGAGGCACTCGCCAACGCAGTAGTGGTCACAAGCACCGATGAAGAGTTGATTCACGCGGTTCTACAAGATGGTTTCGAGTCCGTTGAGCAATTACGCCAGGAACTTCTCCGCGCGACTGCTCGCCGTGAACTCATCCCCGTTTTCGCACTCGCTGAGGCAATCGGAGTCACCGAACTCGCGGATTTCGCTTGCGAATTAGATATCGAAATGTGGACGCCAATACCTGCACATGTTGATGACCTTTTGGGTACTTCGATTGGCGACAACCTCATTCGCATGTGGCAGGGTGAACTCAGAACCGGCAGATATTGCGCAGACAAAATTGACATCGACATCACCAGGATTTACTCCATGAGTGGAACACATAAGACATCTGCTCGCGCCGGCGAGATAGTGAAAATTGACGCAAACCGTGAAATCGCAACAGGCAGCACAATCAGTGCCTCTGGATCCAACCCTCTTGTAGTAGATCACGTGTTTGAGTGAGTAACTGCGGCAATACTTTTGTTTGACCAATAATCGGCATAAAGTTGGCATCCCCTCCCCATCGTGGGACAACATGCTGGTGGAGGTGGGCTGCGATGCCCGCTCCAGAAATAGATCCCTGATTCATGCCAAGGTTGAATCCTTGAGCGCCAGACACAGCACGCAGGGTCTCCATTGCCTCTTGGGTAAGCACCGAAATTTCATCTCGCTCTGGATCGGTAAGTTCGGTGAAATCAGCAACATGCCGATACGGGCAAATCAGCAGATGCCCCGCGTTGTAGGGATACAGATTCAAAACAACGTAGGCCAGATCACCGCGGTGGGCAACAAGATCAAGTTCCTCGCTCCCCTCCAGATCTGGGGCAGCGCAAAACGGGCACGCATCAGGGTTGTTGCCGGCGCGTAAGTACTCCAACCTGTGCGGCGTGTAAATCCGATCCCAGGACTGTGTCACTTCACACCTGCACGCGTTCGCGGACGGACTGGGAGATCTCCGCGATAGCATCGGCGATAGGGACACCGTTTTTTTGAGTTCCATCTCGATATCTAAACGAAACCGCGCCGGCAGCGATGTCTTCATCTCCTGCAATCAGCATGTACGGGACTTTTTGCTTCTGCGCGTTTCGAATCTTTTTCTGCATCCGGTCGTCGGATGAATCGACATCAATCCGAATTCCCCGAGCCCGCATTGCCCTGGCAACCCCCTCGAGGTAGTCGACATGTGCATCAGAAATTGGGATACCGACCACTTGAACTGGTGCAAGCCACGGAGGGAACGCCCCCGCGTAATGCTCGAGAAGAACAGCGAAGAAACGTTCAATGGAACCGAAGAGTGCCCGGTGAACCATGATCGGCCGTTGCTTTGTTCCATCAGAGCCTTGATACTCAAGATCGAATCTTTGCGGTAACTGGAAGTCAACTTGAATCGTTGACATTTGCCAGGTGCGACCAATGGCATCTTTCGCCTGAATCGAAATCTTGGGACCGTAAAAAGCCGCGCCACCCTCATCCAGTACCAACTCGAGACTTTGCTTCTCCGCGGCCAACCGCAGAAAGTCGGTTGCTACTTCCCATTCGGTGTCAGTACCAACACACTTCTCCGGGTTCTTGGTAGAGAGTTCCAAGTAAAAATCGGTCAGGCCGTAATCACGCAGCAAACCAAGCACAAAGTCCAACAGGGAGTGCAATTCCCCCGGCAACTGTTCCAGAGTGCAATAAATATGTGCATCATCCTGGGTAAACCCGCGGGCCCGGGTCAATCCGTGGACAACGCCAGACTTTTCATAGCGATACACAGTACCGAATTCAAAAAGTCTCATTGGTAATTCCCGATAGGAGCGACCGCGTGCCGAGAAAATCAGATTGTGCATCGGACAGTTCATCGGCTTGAGGTAATAGTCGGCGCCTTGCCGCTTCACCTGCCCATCCGGGTGGTACTCCGCGTCAAGGTGCATCGGCGGATACATGCCGTCGGCGTACCAATCTAAGTGGCCGGACTTCTCAAACAGCGCAGCCTTGGTGATGTGGGGGGTATTGACAAACTCATAGCCCGCTTCTTCATGCCGCTTGCGGGAATAGTCCTCCATGACTCGGCGAACGATTCCACCCTTGGGGTGAAAGACCGCGAGACCAGACCCAACTTCTTCGGGGAATGAAAAAAGATCTAATTCACTGCCAAGTTTGCGGTGATCCCGCTTCTCTGCTTCAGCCAAGAAATCAAGATACCCGCGTAATTCCTCTTTACTCGGCCAGGCCGTTCCATAAAGTCTCTGCAAGGACTCTTGCTTGTGATCACCCAACCAATACGCGGCCGAGGACCGCATTAATTTGATGGCATTTTGCGGAATGTATGAAGTGTCGGGCACGTGCGGTCCACGACACAGATCACTCCAACAGGTTTCCCCGGTCTTTGCATCAACGTTGTCGTAGATGGTCAGTTCGGCTCCACCAACTTCCATCACGTCCGGGTCGAGCGCCTGCGCACCCACGTGAGATCCAATCAAGCGCAATTTGAATGGCTCGCCAGCGAGTTCGGCCATGGCGACATCTGGGGTCACTACCCGCCGACTAAACCGCTGCCGAGATTTGATGATGTTCACCATCTCTTTTTCAATCGCTACGAGATCCTCTGGCTTAAAAGGTTCGGGCAGATCAAATTCATAATAGAAACCGTCGGTAATGGGCGGCCCTATGCCCAACGTGGCGGAAGGAATCAATCTTTGCGTCGCCTGAGCCGCAACATGGGCAGCTGAGTGACGCAAGATCAACAAGCCCTCGGGCGTGGAAATATGAACGCCTGAAACCGTATCGCCTTCATGCAACTCATTAAGAAGGTCAACGGTGACACCATTGACGACAGCGGCCACCATCCCGCTTTGCTTGGGGAACACATCAGCAGCACTGGCACCCGTCTCAAGGTCATCAATGCGC
>JBDNFV010000085.1:0-6150 GCA_041689635.1 Candidatus Nanopelagicales bacterium
ACAATTCCCGCAGCAAACATCGCGGTGAAACCCATCACAATAATTGCAGCGATCGTTGCCCAGATGAGAACGGCGGGTGAATCCGGAAGGGTCGGGGAGGAAATGGTTGCAACGGTTCGAGTCGCATCGTAAAGAGCGCGCAGCCCACTTGCATGCGCTAGGCCCACGACGGTGTCGATTGCGATGATCAGAACAAGACCGAAAGCGCCGATCAGGAGAGTGGATGAACCCGAATCGTACGGGCGAAACTGGCCAAGGGCGATTCCCCGTAACCCACGCAATCGCATTCGTAACGGCGCTTTCCAAGGTTGAACATCTGGGGACTCTTCATTTTCTATGGACACCCAAAAAGGATCACTAGCCTTGTCCAGCCGCCGGATCGAAGCAACGTGCGGTGCGATTGCCGCGGCCACCATGGTCGGAACACTGATGGCTGCCGGGGACAAAACCACGCAATTGGGCACCGTGGACTCGAGTTGCTTGCGAACTGTCCGGTCGAACATGTTGACAAACATCCGGATCCCCGGCCGAAGATGCTCTGCCATCAAGCCGTAACGCAGGGCAAGGATGTCGTCATGCAACATGATGGCCACACCAGCAACATCGGGGGTTAACGCTGCCGAAATTTCACCGTCACTGGGTGATCCCAAATGCAATGTTCGGATTCCACGATGATTGAGTGCAGAACAAACCCGCCGACCGACGTCAGTATCCCCGATGACAAGGACACACGAATTGATTTTCACCTCGCCACCGTCCTAACCCAATTCATTAAAAGTACTGTAGTTGCATAGGTTAGGAGGTATCTTTAATTACGCAAGCTAAAACTCCTAAGAGACGGTGACGCCTTTCCAGAATGCGTAGTGGCCCGCAATATTGCTCGCGGCATCTTTCGGCTCAGGGTAGAACCAAGCAGCATCAACGTTGGTGTCGCCGTTGACAACAAGATTTACATACGACGCCGTTCCCTTCCACGGGCACACCGTCGTGGTATCCGAAGCTGAGAAGTTTTCGGCACGCACCGACGCCGGCGGGAAGTAGTAGTTGCCTTCCACAACAATGGTGTCATCACTTTCGGCGATGACCATTCCGTTCCAGATTGCTTTCATGCTTTCTCCTTCTGAATAGCCAGTGCGGCTTCGATCAGCGAAGACCACGTAACCGAACCCACGGTGATTCCAGCATTATCCACGATCGTGACTGATGAAGCCCCCTCACGCAACATAAGAGTGAGAGCGTCGTGGGCTGTTGCGGTGCAGTTCAAAATGGGACCCACTGCCGGACCCTCGTCCATCGCGTCGATGACGGGAATGACAACGAGGGCACGAAGGACGCGGTCCTCACCGAGAAAATCTGCTACCCGGTGTGACTCGGGACGCGCGAGTACCTGGATAGGGGTTCCTACTTGCTCGATATGACAGCGATCGCCGAGAACGGCGATCCGGTCGGCAAGCAGTACAGCTTCGTCGACATCGTGTGTTACAAAAACAACGGTGGTGCCCAGTTCGCGGACCCACTGGCGAAACTCGCGCTGCAATTCCCGTCGAACGATCGGGTCCAGCGCAGCGAAGGGTTCGTCCATCAGCAATGTGGCCGGTGCACTGGCCAAGGCACGAGCAACACCAACGCGCTGTTGCTGACCACCCGAAAGCTCGTGTGGATAGCGGCCCGCGTAGACGGTGGGATCAAGGTCAACGAGTCTGAGCATTTCTTCAACGCGATCGCTGATGCGTTGACGACTCCAGCCAAGCAATTTGCAGACGGTGGCGATGTTCTCAGCAACGGTGCGATGCGGGAACAATCCGATCTCCTGGATCACGTAACCGATACTTCGACGGAGTTGCACTGGGTCAAGATCGCCAATATCAACACCTTCGAGGAAGATCGCGCCGCCGTCAACCTTGAGAAGTCGATTCACCAATTGAAGCGTTGTGGACTTACCGCAGCCGCTGGGTCCCAAGAGCACGAAGATCTCTCCGGTGTGAATGTCAAGGGAGAAATCCTCAACGACGACAAGGTCTTTGAATTTCTTTGTCACGGCACGTAGTTCGAGGTGAGGGCCTGCCGCTTTATGATCCATGTGTGCTCGCTCCAACAACTGCTCCGAATCCATGGGTAAGTATGGAGTATCTCACGAGTTCATGGATGGATCTCCTCAGCGCGCTCGTCGAGCACTTAATTATCACGGCAGCAGCGATCACCCTTGCCGTGGTCATCGCATTACCACTTGCGGTCCTTGCGGTTCGATCGCGATGGCTCGTTACCCCCACACTCGTTCTCGGCGCACTGATCTACACAATTCCTTCACTCGCTCTCATTACCGGGCTGTGGCCCGTTTTTGGACTTTCAGCGACGACCGTAATTGTCGCGCTTGCTTTGTATGCGTTGATGATTATCTTGCGCAACACCATTGTCGGCTTACAAGGGATTCCCCCTCATGTTCACAAGGCCGCCCTGGGAATGGGTTACAGCGAGGGCTCACTTCTTGTGCGCGTGGGAATCCCGATGGCACTACCGGCGATCATGGTGGGGATCCGACTCGCGACCGTTTCGACAGTGGGACTGGTGATGGTTGGCGCACTCGTTGGCCACGGTGGCCTCGGACAGATCGTGCTCAATGGCTTTACCAACAATTTTTTTCGGGCTCCAATTCTTGCCGGAACTCTCCTCGCGGTGATGCTAGGGCTGATTCTTGAGTGGCTACTCATCGTGCTTGAGCGTCGGCTGAGTCCGTGGGCGCCGGCGGCTTCGACATGAGCATCCTGATCTGGTTTACGGATCCGTCGAATTGGAGTGGCCCTAGTGGAATTCCAACGCGACTCCTCGAGCAGTTGGTGATCACCGCGGTCGCCGTTCTGGCGGCCGCTGCTATCGCACTTCCGGCCGGAATTGTGACGGGGCATTTGGGCAAGGGAAGTGCAGTTGTAACGAGCGTAGCCAACCTAGGACGGGCTATCCCCACATTTGCACTCCTGCTTTTACTCGCGGCAGCCGGTGGATTGGGAGTGAGTGCTGCGATCATCGCGCTCGCAATATTTGCGATCCCCCCAATGCTCACCAACGCAAATATCGCAATATCCGGTGTAGATCCGCAGGCTCGCTTGGCCGGGCGTGCGGTAGGTTTCACCGGCCGCCAGTTGTTCTGGCAGGTTGAATTGCCTCTTGCATTGCCCCTCATTTTCGCCGGCATTCGTACGGCAACCGTGCAGGTGATCGCGACAGCCACTCTCGCCGCTTTCGTTGGAGGTGGCGGCCTGGGGCGTTTTATTCTTGACGGCTTCGGACTCCAAGACACAACGATGGTCCTGGCCGGTGTCGTGCTCGTCGCCGTTGTCACCATGAGTACGGAAGGCCTGCTCGCGCTGGTTCAGGCAGGGATCGCGCACCGACTCGGCCGGGTTCCCGGTCGGTTGACATCGAGTTTTCTGCGGGTCCTGCGTATTGGCTAGCCACGCAGTAGTGCATCCGGTGGGCATAATCGGTTCGTTTATGAAACTATCCTCACATGCGCATACGCCTGATCCTCGGTCTCACCCTTGCCACTGCGGCTCTCGCTGCGTGTTCCTCGACGTCAAGTTCGCCGGGCACCAACTCCTTAGTGATTGGCGCCTTCAACTTCACCGAGAGCCAAATCCTTGCCGAGGTGTATGCCGGAGCGCTGAAAGCCGAGGGTTATGACGTCAGCATTACTGCATCGACGAACCGCGAAGTTCTCCAACCTGCCCTTGAGTCCGGTGACGTGCAGATGGTGCCGGAGTACCTCGGCACCTTTACCGAATTCCTCAACATTAAAGAGAACGGGCCCGATACACCCGCCGTTGCAAACGGTGACGTCGATGCGACATTGGCTCAAGGCCAGCCACTCGCTGAAAAGATTGGAATCACCCTTCTGACCCCTTCCCCTGCTGCGGATCAAAATGCCTATGCAGTCCGCGGCGACTTCGCGCGTGAATTCAGCTTGGTAACCATGTCCGATCTCGCCGCCCTGAGTGCAACCATGGATATTCGCCTAGGTGGCCCGCCCGAGTGCCCCCAACGTCCCTTTTGCCAGCCCGGCCTTGAAGGCACCTACGGCATGAAAATCGCGGAGTTTGTGCCACTAGATGCCGGTGGCCCCCTGTCAAAAACGGCGCTCTCGCAGGGTTCAATCGATGTCAGTGTGATCTTTAGCTCGGACGGTGGCGTTGCAGCGAACGACTTCGTCGTGCTCGTTGATGACCTAGCCCTGCAGCAGGTCGACAACATTGTTCCAGCGGTAATCTCGACTTCGGTCACGCCAGAACTCACGGCAATCTTGAATGCGGTCTCTGCGGCAATGACAACCGATGACCTGATCGCAATGAACAAGGCTGTTGATCTGGATCGCCGCAAGCCTGCTGATGTTGCTGCAGAGTTCCTCGCGGCTAAGGGCTTGATCTAAGCACCAAGGTAACGCCCTGATCACGGGGACAATGACATGCGGATAGATCCTTGATTTGCGGTCGTGGAGGATATCTGCTAACTTCCTCCCAACATCCAGAGCGGCCGAGAGATCTGGCTCATTGACGCCGCAGCAACCCGGAAACGGGTGCTACCGCCAGGACCGATGTCAGGAGTCCTAATGTTCGACCGGCCCTTTTCTCACCTCTCCACCGTTCTCACTTCCTGCCTCGAAATGGACTGCATGCGCATGTCCAGCGCGCTCTGTTTGCGCTAACCCCCTCCCCACCCCTATCTCAATTCAGCATGCGCTGATGTGAGACCCGCCATCGGCATGTGCCGTTTGGCCATCAGCCATCTTCTCTTTTCGCAAAGGAATTTATGTCCAGTTCACCTCATGAGCCACTGAGTAGTATCGCGCCACTTGCACCCGCCGAGGTTGCCCTTGCACAGGTCACAAAATCCTTCGGTAAGGGATCCGATCGCGTTGACGTGTTGAACCAGATCAATCTCGTTGCTGCTCCTGGGGAAATCTTGGCAATCTTGGGACCAAGCGGCTGTGGGAAATCAACCCTGTTACGACTGGTAGCAGGCCTTGAGGCACCCACTTCTGGAACCGTCTTGCTGAACAACAGTCCAGTGGTTGGGGTGGACGCGCGGTGTTCGGTCGTGTTTCAAGAACCACGTTTATTGCCGTGGAGAAGCGTGAGCGGAAATGTACGGCTTGGCGTGCGAAATTCCAAGTCGACAAATGAGATCCAATCATGGCTAGAACTTGTCGGGCTCGGTGATTTTGCGGGGTACCTCCCCAAACAAATCTCCGGTGGAATGGCGCAGCGGGCAGCACTCGCGAGAGCACTCATTGGCCACCCCGGAGTATTGCTGTTGGACGAGCCGTTTGCCGCGTTAGACGCATTGACGCGGATGCAAATGCAGGATCTGATGGTAAAAGTGACAGCGCAGATTGGCACAACCGTTCTTTTAGTGACTCATGATGTTGATGAAGCGTTGTACCTAGCCGATCGAATCATCGTTCTCGGTGAACGTGGTCGAGGAATCATTGAAACGATCAGAATTGATTCACCACGGCCTCGCGACCGCAGCGACAGCGTGTTCATACCGCTCCGACGTCAATTACTCGCACTTTTCGGAGTTCATGTTTAACGAATTTTATTCCCATCCCTCAAATGAAAAGGAAGAAATAATGAAAAGCACGAAAAAAACGTTCACGGCTATCGCGGGATTCAGTCTGCTGGGTGTTGCACTGGCTGGTTGCGCGAGTGGTGAAGGAAGCTCCGAGGCAGCAGGATCAGGCGCCACGATTAACCTGGACTACGCCTACTGGAACCCGCTGAGCTTGGTTGTTCGTGATCAGAAATGCCTCGAAGATGCCCTAGGTCCGGATTCAACCGTGAACTGGGTTTTGTCTACGGGTAGTAATAAAGCCAACGAAAATCTCAACGCCGAAGCCATTGACATTGGGTCCACGGCGGGCGTGGCTTCGTTTGTGGCTCGGGCAAATGGTGCAGCAATCAAAACGATCGGGGTCTTCTCACAACCCGAGTGGGCAGCGGTTGTTGTTCCATCCGGATCTTCGATCACGGGCGTGGAACAACTCAAGGGTAAGAAAATCGCAGCAACGAAAGGGACTGATCCTTATTTCTTCCTTTTACAATCGCTCAATGCAGCAGGCTTGAGCGCATCCGATGTTGAAATTATCAACCTCCAGCA
>JBDNFV010000086.1:0-1168 GCA_041689635.1 Candidatus Nanopelagicales bacterium
CCTCCGCGCTGAACGTGACCCAGAACGGTCGTTCGGGCTTCGTGCCCTGTGCGTGCTTCTAATGCACCGGCGAGCCACTCGCCAATACCGGAGAGTTTGACGTGACCGAACGCGTCCAAGGTGCCATCTTTAGTGATCAGATCCCCGTCTTTGGGTAGGGCGCCTTCCGCAACGCAAATAATCGGGGCATAGTTAGTTTCAAAGCGTGAGTTGACCCAGCCGACGACTTCATCTACATCAAATGGGACTTCGGGGATCAGGATTGCGTTCGCGCCACCGGCCATCCCCGAATGCAGGGCAATCCAGCCAGCGTGACGACCCATGACTTCACAGATCAGAATGCGGTGGTGCGACTCGGCCGTTGTATGCAGACGATCCATTGCTTCGGTTGCGATTGTCACAGCGGTGTCAAAACCAAATGTGTAGTCGGTCCCGCTGAGGTCGTTGTCAATAGTTTTGGGCACACCAACGACGGGGAATCCGAGTTCGGTGAGCGCGGTTGCCACACCCAGGGTGTCCTCACCACCAATAGCGATGAGTGCGTCAACGCCAAGTTCGGCCATATTCGCCGTGATTTGATCAACTCCACCGTCAATGTTGATCGGGTTAGTGCGTGAGGAGCCAAGGATCGTGCCGCCGAGGGGCAGCAGTCCACGAACCGCGCCAATATTGAGTTCCATAGTGAGGCCTTCAAGCGGCCCTTTCCAGCCATCCCGAAAACCAACAAATTCGAATCCATACTCGGTGACACCGCGCCGCACCACTGCGCGAATAACCGCATTAAGGCCCGGGCAATCCCCGCCACCGGTAAGAACTCCAACGCGCATGTGCCAAACCTTTCACCATTGTGATCCCAACCAGCAGATGCCACTCACGCGAACGTGAATGTAAACGCTATCAGTTCAGTAGGTGCAGAGGATGAACGTCATGTAGGAAAGTGTTCTGCTCTCAACCCTTCACGAGGCAATCTTGGAGTCACCCGCAGCCAAGGCGCACCTGATAAAAAGCATTGACATCTGTGAGGGCAGGTGTTAATTTCTCGATCCGGTCAACGCTTCTCACTAGGGGTAATCATGGGTTCACAAACGCAAACGATTTCAGTGCCACACCTGGGCGGATCAACGGTTGGCTACAAGTTCGGGGGCCCCTACAACCCGGACCTACCAAC
>JBDNFV010000087.1:0-3142 GCA_041689635.1 Candidatus Nanopelagicales bacterium
GTCGAAATTCGACAACAGCAGACCCGTTGGGGCGAGGTTGATTCTCCATTGACCATCACGTTGGGCCAGGAAAAAACTACGCTGCAATTGCGTGCCCGGATCTTCGACGGCGTAGCGTCCGTTATCGGAGATTCGTCCGCTGAGCGTCGTGCTAAATAGCACTGCCGCGCCTGCTTCAACGAGAGTGGGAACGCCGTCATACACGGTCACCCCCAAACTTGGATCCCACTCCCCAGCGGCCTCCGGTGTCAGGTAACTACGTGCGACCGCGTGGTTGCTATCAAATGACGCCGAGGATTCCAGGAAACCTTGCACAATCTCCGTCGGTGACATGCCATCGCGCGGTGGACGCGCAATCACCCGGATGAATTGATCGGCACTCGTGTTTGCAACCAATTGCCCCTGCTGGATTGGGCCATCGGTGGGTACCTGTGCCACGAAAGAGCCCGGGCCCGACCCGCAACCCGCTAACAGCGCACCCATCAGAAAAACAAAAAAAATCTTGAACGTCATGGACTACCCCGCTGCCATGGCGCGGTATCGAACAGGTCGCGAGCTCTCTCGCCCATCTGGCCCGAGTCGGAGCGCTCGCCATCGGGTCCCGATTCGTTCCCTGCGATAAAATCCTCGTCGAACCCTTCGTTCATCGACAGCGGTGAGGTGCTAAACGCTTCCCCGGCGACCCGCGGCAATGTCATTCGAAAACAAGCTCCGGCACCAGGTTCACCGGCTGCCTCAAGCCAACCACTGTGGAGTCGAACATCTTCCAATGCGATTGCCAGCCCCAAACCGGTTCCTCCCGTGGTTCGAGCGCGTGCCTTATCTGCCCGCCAGAATCGACTAAACACCAGGCTGGCCTCACCGGGCATCAAACCAACACCGAAGTCACGTACCGTTATCGCGACGCAATCGGAGTCACCGGCAAGTTCAATGACCACGCCGGTTCCATTCGCGTGCTCAATTGCGTTATCCACCAGGTTGCGGATCACTCGGTCAATTCGGCGCGGATCACACTCAACAAATGCGGGTTCTTCATAGGCGGCGAAAATCACCGACAGGGCATTGCGATCAGCGAGTGGCTCCGTCGCATGAATTATTCGCTTAATCATGGGAACAAGATCTATTCGATCCGCGTCCAGGACAGCAGCACCCGCATCAAAACGTGAAATTTCCAACAGATCGACCAACAATGACTCAAAACGATTGAGCTGCTCTTGCAACAACTCCACCGATCTCGCACTGGAGGCATCAAATGCCCCCCGATCCTCGTACATCACGTCAGCAGCCATCCGGATAGTGGTCAATGGTGTTCGCAACTCGTGGGAAACATCGGAAACAAATCTTTGCTGTAAAAGTGAGAGTTCTTCTAGTTGCCGAATTTGCATCGCCAAGTTTTGGGCCATCTCATTAAATGAGGTTGCAAGTTGGGCAAGATCGTCTTCCTTTTTCACTTGCATGCGCTCATTGAGTTTTCCGGACGAAAAGCGCCTAGCGATTCGCGCTGCCTCACGCACCGGAACAACGACCTGGCGCGTCACCAGCAAGGTAACGAAAGCCACCAAAATCACTAAAATTATTCCGGCGCCGATCACCGCACTCGAAACCAAATCGAGGGTTTCTTGCTCTTGATCAAGATTGAATAGGTAGTACAACTCATAAGGGCCCACGGTCGGAACGGTGAGTGGAGCACCGACAATGAGTCCCGGTGTGGTCCGGCCGTCGAGAAAAACAATCGGTGCGTACGTCCACGACTGCCGCTGTGTTGACTGAATGGATTCACGTAATCCCTGCGGAATGCTCGATACCGCCACCAAGTTTGTCCCGCGCTCAGGCGCACCGGTGGTTGCACTTGATGTGAGTAACAAAACATCAAATGCCGCAGGTGAGCCTGAACGTGCACCCAATGTTGCAATCACACTGTCCACTAATCTGGCCGCCGAGGGGGTTGCCGGTCCCGTATTCGCAGCGTCAAGCAAACGTTGCGCCTCCCCAAGGCCTGATGAAGCTTCGCTCACCGCCGAACGATCCTTTGAGTCCAAAAGACCGGTCGTGACCCGCGACAAGAGTGAAAAACCAAGAATGGTCACCACGATTGCGCTCAGAAGCAACGTCGACGTTGTGACTCGAATAAGAAGCGAGCGGCGCCAAATATTCCTCACTCTGCGAAACGGCGCAAGAATTAAACGAAGAGTTTTCACAATGGTGAAATCACCCTAGAGGGGACCAGCTTTGTATCCCACACCACGAACGGTTAAAACGATGTCGGGTCGCTCCGGATCATGTTCAATTTTTGCACGTAACCGTTGCACGTGAACATTGACAAGTCTGGTATCTGCTGAATGGCGGTAGCCCCACACTTCTTCAAGCAGGGCTTCGCGGGTAAAAACCTGACCCGGCTTACGCGCGAGGCAGAGCAGGAGGTCGAATTCAAGTGGGGTGAGGGAAAGACTTTGCTCACCCCGGCGGACGGAGTGTCCCGTCACATCAATCGCCAGATCACCAATCTGTAGCCCGGCCGGGGTGGGCTCCTCATTTCGGCGGATCCGGGCTCGAACCCGGGCAACGAGTTCTTTCGGCTTGAATGGTTTAACGATGTAGTCGTCGGCACCGGCTTCTAACCCCACCACAACGTCGACCGTGTCACTTTTTGCCGTCAACATAACGATTGGGGTCCCAGATTCGGCGCGAATGAGGCGACACACATCAACACCATCTTTGCCGGGCAACATTAAATCCAGTAGCACAATGTCGGGCCGGCTCTCACGAAATACTCGTAGCGCCTGGGATCCATCGGAACAAAAAACTGGCTCAAAGCCTTCACCGCGTAACACGATGCCGAGCATCTCGGCCAAAGCCAGATCGTCATCCACGACCAAGACTTTTCCGCGAGCTCCTTTGTCGGTGCGTGATCCCGTGTTCATCATGCTCATCCCCCTATGGTGTCACCCCGCCGCCGAGCCTACAAGCCCGGATATGCCAGATACATGCAAATGCGGGACGGGCACCCTCGCAAGAGTGACCGCCCCGCATAAGGGCACGTGTTGTGCTGGTGCTAGTAGCGGTAGTGATCTGGCTTGTACGGTCCGACCACATCAACTCCGAGGTATTCGGCCTGTGGCTTGGACAGTTCGGTCAGACGCAC
>JBDNFV010000088.1:0-6645 GCA_041689635.1 Candidatus Nanopelagicales bacterium
GCTGCTCCTGCTGCTTTTAGCTCTCTGAGTACACCAAAGCAAATGGATGCCCTTGCTAGTGTGCAGATGGAAGTCACGATTGAAGTGGGCCGTACCTCCCTGCCCATTGGTCAATTGCTCCAGCTACAACCCGGGCAGATCGTGGAGCTTGACCGTGAAGTGGGTTCCCCGCTCGACATGTTTATCAACGGCACCTTGCTGGCCCGCGGTGAGATTGTTGTCGTGGACGATCAGTTCGGATTCCGAGTGACCTCAGTCGTTACCACGGATTGATTCAAGTCGAATCAGTGAATTGATGGATACCTTATGGCTCGTTCTCAGGTTCGTGGTCTCACTGGCTGTTGTCCTCGGTCTGATCTGGGGCCTTGCCCGTGTGAAAAAGCGCATCAGTCCCGCGAACTCAGGCACGATCCAAGTACTGTCTAAAATTCCAGTGAGCCGCAAGGGCAGCCTGCTGCTCGTCGAAGTTGGCGGCAAAAAAATGATGATCGGTGCGACCGATAATAATATTTCGTTGCTCGGTGTAATTGATATGCCGCCGGAAACTCACGAGATCAAAGAAGAACGACGGCCGGTCCAACTTGATTCCTTCATGGTTGAACTGATGGACTCCCCACAATCAGTAGGTTTTGACCCAGCCCTTCTGGACAAAGACACGGTCACCTCACTGAAGCACACGCAGTCCGATAGCAAGCTTGCCGGTTCAGTGCTCTCAAGGGACACGTGGCGAGCCCTCACGGAGACTTTGCGCGAGAAGACGATCCGCTCATGAGTCGGTGGGTGCGTGCTGTCTTCGCCCTGTCCGCAACACTGCTCGGCATAGTGGTGATCGGTGTCGCGCTGGCTACGCCGTCGCAGGCTGTCACAATCGAACTTCCCGACCTTATCGGCGGTGAAGGACCATCCAGTGCGATCGTGCTACTGCTTTCGTTAACCGTTCTTGCCGTCGCTCCCGCACTGTTACTGATGGTTACCAGTTTTACAAAAATAATCGTGGTGCTGTCCATTACCCGTAACGCCCTCGGCCTGCAGGGAATACCACCCAATCAAGTGCTCGCGGGATTAGCAATCTTCCTGAGCATATTCGTGATGTCACCCGTTCTGGGAGTGATGAACACGGATGCCCTTCAGCCCTATCTTGATGGCACAATCAGTTTTGGCGAGGCATTCGACCTCGGTCGCATACCGCTCGAAGAATTCATGTTGGCAAATACTCGCCCCGAGGAATTGGCCCTCATGGTGCAAGTCTCAAATGAACCCCCACCGGCCACCCCCGCGGACGTGTCCCTGACCACATTGGTGCCCGCATTTATCCTCTCCGAACTACGCGCGGCTTTCATCATTGGATTCGTCATCTTTTTACCCTTTTTGATCATCGACATGGTGGTCAGCTCGGGCCTGATGTCGGTCGGCATGATTATGCTCCCGCCGGTTCTGGTGTCCCTGCCCTTCAAACTTCTGCTGTTCGTACTAGTTGACGGCTGGGCTCTGATCATTACTTCCGTCGTCGGCAGTTACGCGTAGGTAATTACATGAGTGAAACATATGTGGTTCAGCTTGCCATGCAGCTCATGTGGACCGCAGCGCTGCTGTCTGCACCTGTTTTGCTTACCGCTTTGCTGGTGGGTTTGGCCGTCTCCCTTTTCCAAGGGCTCACCAGTCTCCAAGACCAGACCCTGTCCTTTGTCCCCAAGATAATTGCGGTAGGGGTCGCGCTGGTGCTGGCAGCCGGCTGGATGGTCCAAACTCTGCTGGCCTTCACCCGCGATGCTTTTGCGCTCATTCCCGGACTGCTCGGGTGAGGAGCCCGAGTGTTTGAACTGGGAGTAACCACCGAAGAAATAATGGCCTACCTGCTCGTGTTCGCGCGCGTTGGCGCTTGGGTGTGGCTCACTCCTCCTTTTGGTGGCGGCTTCCTCCCTCCAAGGGTGCGGGTCATGGCTGGACTGGCATTTGCCATTCCCATGACTCCCGGTGCCCTTGCGGCTTCAGGGGGAATCTCCCTCGATCCGGTGAACCTGCTCCTACAATTCGCCATCCAGGTGGCCATCGGTGTCTCCCTCGGGCTAGCTTGTCTAATTCTGCTTTCAGCCGTCCAGTCCGCCGGCGCGCTCATCGACGTCTCCAGCGGATTTTCCCTCGCGGCCGCCTACGATCCCCTGATGCAGCAACAGGCTGCGATTCTTGACCGGGTTTATCAGCTTCTGGCTGGCGTGTTGATTTTGGTGACCGGTGCCTACCTCGTTCTTTTTTCCGGGTTCATGAAAACCTTCGAGATTTTGCCAATTGGCGGCGGCCTGAATCTTGGTACGACCGCATCAACTTTGACCGGCGCGCTCAGCATGGCTTTTGTTGCCGTTTTGCAAATTGCCGGTCCGATCATCGCCGTGCTACTGCTGGCGGACATTGGGCTTGGCTTGCTCACTCGAGTGGCTCCCACCATCAACATCTTTGTGCTGAGTTTCCCCGTAAAAATCGGGCTCACCTTGCTCTTAGTCGGTATCGCAATTCCGCAATTGAGTCCAGTTATCGCCGGCCTGACGGATGCATCCGTTGACGCCATGCGCGGAATTGTCGGGGGGTGACGCATGGCTGATTCCGCTGCCAAGACCGAACAGCCGACGCCGAAGAAGATAAAAGAGGGGGTCAAACAAGGCCAAGTCGCCCGGTCAGTAGACCTCGCAGCCTGGACTGGACTGCTCGCTGTCACCCTTCTGCTTCCATTCATGCTCGAACTTTTGACCGAACAACTCGAGGCCCTGCTCCTCATGCTCCCGGACATTGCACTGGAGCCCACCCCGGAGCGGCTGGGCAGTATTGCCCTGCCTGCGGTCTTTGCCATCTCGCTTCTGACCATTCCTTTTTTATTGGTAATCCTGCTCGTCACGCAAATCTCTGGCTGGATTCAAGGTGACGCCCGCCCCTACCTATCCCGGATCGCGCCCAAAAGCCAAAAAATCAGCCCGCAACAGAATGCGAAGCGAATCTTGGGCACCCAGGGCTTATGGGAATTGGCCAAGCAGATTCTCAAGACCACCTCAATCGGCTTGGTGCTTTGGCTGGTCATCACCCGAACCGTGGAAATCGTTTTCGGCTCAGGCCTGCTCCCACTCTCAGTTTTGACCCAGATCACCGCCTCCGAGGGGATTCGATTGATCCAGGCCGTGGTCGCCACGGGATTACTGATCGCGGTCGCTGATTATTTAGTGAGTAAGAAAAGAGTGCGCAAGGAACTGATGATGTCCATGCGCGAGGTCACAGAGGAATTCCGGCAGTCAGAAGGTGACCCGTTGCTCAAGGCTTTTATTCGTCGTCGGGCGCTAGAGGCCTCGCGAAACCGGATGATGGCCGATGTCGCCACCGCAGACCTAGTTTTGGTCAACCCGACCCACATCGCGGTGGCCATCAAATACACCCAGCACCTCGGGGCCCCCAGAATCGTGGCCAAGGGGGCCGGACAGATCGCCACCCGAATCCGGGAACTGGCCAGCGAAAACCGGGTGCCGATCGTGGAGGACGTTCCGTTGGCCCGGACGCTGTACCGCAACTGTGATGTGGGTTCGGAAATTCCTACCGAACTCTTCACAGCCGTGGCTCGGGTGCTGGCCTTCGTCATGAGCTTGAAGCTGCGGGGGGCTCCCACCGGCCTGCACAGTTCCCGTGAAGTGGACCACCTAATCCCACGATAAAGAAATCATTAAGTCCGGCTTCGGGCGGCCGATGAACACTTTGCCAGGATGGCAGGTATTCCCATGGATGGTTTTCCCAATGACAGGGGCATCTGTGCGGAGAATTCGGTGGACTCAGTTCGCGGTCCCAATCGCTGTGGTCCTTGTCATCGTCATGTTGATCGTCCCGTTACCCCCTTTCATCCTTGATCTGCTCATTACCTTCAATATTGCCGCATCCCTGGTTATTCTCCTCGTTGTCGTCTATGTGCGAAAGCCCCTCGAATTCGCCACCTTTCCCGCCCTACTGCTCATTGCCACCCTCTTCCGGCTCGGCCTCAATGTCAGTGTTACCCGCCAGATCCTGACAAATGGGTACGCCGGTCAGGTGGTAGAAGCTTTCGGGAGTTTCGTTATTGGCGGATCCCTCATCGTTGGTTTGGTCATCTTCCTTATTCTCATTGTCATCCAATTCATCGTGGTAACAAAAGGAGCAGAGCGCGTCGCTGAAGTTGGCGCCCGATTCACCCTGGATGCCATGCCCGGCAAGCAGATGGCGATCGATGCTGATCTGAATGCAGGTCTGATTGACGATGCAGAGGCCCGACGCAGACGAGCCGAAGTGGGGGCCGAGGCAGACTTCTACGGCGCAATGGACGGTGGTTCAAAGTTCGTCAAAGGCGATGCGATCGCCGCCATCTTCATCACGATCATTAACCTGGTTGGCGGCGTCGCCATCGGTACTCTGCAAAACGGCATGAGCTTCAGCGAGGCAATCAACACGTACAGCCTCCTCACGGTCGGTGATGGGTTAACCGCTCAGATCCCGGCGCTCATGCTCGCAGTGGCCACCGGTCTGATGGTGACCCGGGCCGCAACTGACGGGGACATGTCTTCGGATGTCATGAAGCAGATCTCAGTGCAGCGACGCGCATTGATATTCGGAGGAATCGGTATCGTCGCCTTGGCAATTATTCCTGGGATGCCCGCTCTCCCCTTCCTCATAATCGGTGGCGGGCTGATCTTGATCGGAAGGCGACTTGCCCGCACGGCCGGCGTAACCGATCAGAAAGCTCTTGAGGTGGCAGCCAATCGACTTGAATTACCTGCAGGCAAGCCATTGCCGGACAGTCCCGAGGGGATCGTAATGGACCTGCAGATCGACGCCCTCGAGCTCGGTCTGAGCTACGACATCATTGATTTGGTGGACCCAAATGTGGGCGGGGATCTCCTGATTCGCGTGAAGGCCCTTCGTCGCAAACTCGCTATGGAACTCGGTTTGGTTCTCCCCACTGTCCGGACGCGAGACGACACGGATTTGCCACTGGCCACCTACCGCATCCGGTTGCACGGGGTGGAAGTGGCTCGTGGGCAGGCTCCCCCCGGACATGTCCTTGTCATTGGCGACAACATGGAAGACCTGCCCGGCGAGGCCACAAAAGAACCGGTCTTTGGCCTTGATGCCAGATGGGTGCCCGTTGCCTTTCAGCGTCAAGCCGAACTCATGGGCGCTACCGTGATTGATCGAGCCTCAATCATTACCACCCATCTTGCTGAAACCGTGCGTAAGCATGCAGCTGAACTTCTCTCGCGGGAAGACGTGAAGATGCTGGTTGACTCATTACGGAAATCGCACCCATCCGTGGTTGAGGAACTCACCCCGGCTCAGGCATCGCTTGGAGAAATCCAGCGAGTACTGCAGGGACTACTCAAAGAACGAGTCGCGATCCGAGACTTGTCTCGCATCTTCGAGGCCATGTCGGCAACGATCCGCGCCGGACATCAGGGCACAGAAGCACTCGTCGAGGCCGCTCGCGAGGTGCTGGGTTCGGCAATCAGTTCCCAAACCTCCATGGAGGGAATCCTGCACGTAATCACGCTAGATCCAACTTTTGAACAAAACTTGCTCGCCGCTTCGCGAGCGGGGCAAGAGGGACAGGTGTTGGCAATTGATGCAACGGTCCTCGGCCGAATGAGTTCCGACATTGGCCGGTTGTCAAATCAGGCCGAGGAGTCCGGAATATCGCCGGTTTTGATTTGTGCAAGTCAATTGCGGGCGCCGCTTTACCGGCAGTTGCGTCACGAATTCCCCCGACTTCCCATTCTGTCGTATTCAGAATTGGGTGGACCCATTGATATCCAAACGGTAGGAGTGGTTGGCAATGAGCCTGCGAATGTTGCTTGAAGGACCAGATCTTAAAGGGATACTGCGCCAAGTCGAAACAAACTACGGTCGTGACTTCCAAGTGATCCAAGCCGAACAGGTGCGCTCTGGTGGCATGGGCGGGTTCTTCACCAAACAGCACTACGAAGTGACCATTGAGATTTCTGATCCCCTAGTGGCCGCAGACACTGCCGCCCAACCCCCGACAGCGGGAATGTCACTTCCTGAACTCTCCACCCGAAGCCAAAATGATCAAGCAGCAGCATCCTCCCAAGAATGGGCCCGCGATCTGCTCGAAAAAGCGCGAGCCTTAAACGCGATCCAAAACGCCACCGAAGATACGTCCCTCGGTGCGGTTTCAGATCCGAACTCTGCCACCGAAGAAGAAGATCCGGACGCAAGTAGTTGGAGCAATCTCACATCACGCACGGGAAAAAGTCGCAGGTTCCGCCTAAATCTTCGCAGCAAGAAGGCAGCCAAACGTGCCGCCAGCAGTTCAAGTCGGACGGCTCCGGCAAGCGTTGAACAGCAAAAACGACTTCAAGATCTTTTGACCCGCGGGCTACTTTTGGAAGATCAACCTGTATCCGAAGTCTTTTCATCGAAGGAGGTAGCGGGTGCGTTCAATGACAAAGATTTTGAAGACGAGGATGACAACTTCCACGATCTGCCACCTGCAGCTCGACTTGTCGCACAGATGGATGGCACCCCGCATTTGATGCGCAGCAACCCCAAGGAATTTAGCTCGAAAGCACAAGACCCTGGCTCGAAAGAAGTAATTGCCGGCGTGCGTATTAATGCGGCTCCAAAAAA
>JBDNFV010000089.1:0-1181 GCA_041689635.1 Candidatus Nanopelagicales bacterium
ACGTTCACCGTCCACGAAGCCTCCAGGTAGTCCGGTGTTATTGCTTCGCCGTCGAGTCGGCGAACGTAGCCAAGGCCAATACAAGCGTTCGTCGTGGTTCCAAAAGCGGCACTGGTTACTTGACCAACGCCAACACCGTCACGCAAGACAAGTTCGCCACCCCACAGCATCGCATCGCCTTCGGAAGCGACCCAGGAGATCAACTTGCGCTTGGGACCGGCTGTCCGCAGTTCTTTGAGAGCAGTGCGACCTAAAAAGTCAATATCAGTCTTGAGTTTGGTTGCAAACAGTAAGCCGGCTTCAACGGGTGAGTAATCAGGATTCAATTCAGGTCCGAATGCCCGGTAGCCCTTTTCAAGACGTAAGGCGTTTATGGCGTAGTAGCCGGCATTGCGAATGCCGAGGTCACCACCGTTGGCGTGCAATAGATCGAAGACCGCGTTGGCAAACTCCGAAGGAACGTACAACTCCCAACCGAGCTCACCAACGTAGGTGATCCGGGTGGCGCGCACCGTGAAGAATCCGATGTCAATCAGTTGCGAAGTTCCGAAGGGGAATGCCTCATGTGATAGATCTGCCGTGCAGAGGCGATTAAGTAACTCACGTGATTTCGGTCCCATCACGCCGATTACCGCGTAGGCACCGGAAACATCGACGACCTCGACGTGCATGTCACTTGTTGCGTGACGGGTGATCCAGTCGGCGTCACGAATTACCGACGCTGATCCGGTGACCCACAAAAATTCGTGTTCGGCGATCCGGGTGACGGTGACGTCGGCCTCGTAGGTCCCTCGGGAATTCAGCACACCGGTATAGACCACTCCTCCGACGGGAACGTCAACATCGTTGGTGCACAGCCATTGCAGTAAACGAAGTGAATCGCGACCCTTGATCAGTAATTTACCGAAACTGGTTTCGTCAAAGATCGCAACGTCGCTCCGCGCGGCGCGCTGTTCGTTGTCAACCCAGGGGATCCAGTTCTGCATGTCCCATGAGTAATCAATCCCTGGGTCGGTCCCTGTGGGCGCAAAATAATTTGGTCGTTCCCAACCCATCCGGGAACCAAAGCACGCGTTCGCCGCGGCAATGCGATCGTGCAAGGGTGATTGACGGAAAGGCCGCGCGGTGGCGAATTCGCGGTTGGGCCATGGCACCGAATAATGCAGTCCGAGAACTTCCCC
>JBDNFV010000090.1:0-2184 GCA_041689635.1 Candidatus Nanopelagicales bacterium
CCCGTATTGATCCCGACGGCAATTCCGGCCAGGGTCAGCAGGACGTTCGCTTCATCCATTTCACCCGGCGGAACCGGAAACACGGCGGGGGAGTAGCGCGCCTGATTTCGCACGGCGAGATTGTTGAAAACAACATCGAAATGTGGTCGGGTCAATGGTGATGAAACGGGAAGCACGACGTCGGCCAATGAATTAGTTGTTGTGAGATATGGGTCCACCGACACCATGAAGTCCAAGGATTCAAAGGCTGTTCGAAGACGTGATGAGTCCGGTGTGGAGACCAGCGGGTTGCCACCAATAATGAACATCGCGCGGATGCGCTCGCCGGTTTCAGTATTAGGGGTGTCAATTTCCTCGGCCAACGCGGACACGGGGAATTCACCCAACACGCTGGGCAGCCCGCGCACTCGAGTGCGTCGGCGCCCAGGAATGCTTACGCCGTGCCCAACCCCGGAGGTTCCTTCGGTCGTTGGTCCACCGGCTGCGGGTAGTGCGAACATGACGCCACCGGGTTTGTCCAGGGAACCGATGGAAATATTGATCACGTCGATTAACCAGGAAGCAACGGTTCCCATGGGCAATATGGACCCGTCAACACTCAAACCCGAGGTTGTTGTTCCCATCCGGCCATACACCGCGGCACTGCGCGCAGCCAGGAGTTCAGCAGCGATCCGGCGGGTGAGGCCAGCATCTATCCCGGTCACGGTTGCTACAGCCTCGGGGGTGAAGGCAGATAACACCGACACCAAGGCATCAACGGCGGCTGGTTCAATCCACTCGTCGGCGGCGCCAAAGTCAGGAGTATTTTCAACAACGAGCACGTGAGCGATGCTGGCTAGCCACAGGGCGTCACTGCCAGGGCGGATCTCCACATGCTCATCGGCAAACTCCGCTGTCCGGGTGCGAATCGGGTCAACGACCACCATCCGGCCACCTCGTTTTCGTAGCGCACGCAACCGACCGGGAAAATCTGCCGCGGTCAACATTGAGCCGTTAGAAACCAAGGGGTTCGCACCCAACACCAAGAAGTAGTCGGTGCGATCAATATCTGCCAAAGCAATTGACAGTGCAGTGCCAAACATCATGGCCGAAGCGGCCTGCTTGGGCATTTGATCAACTGTGCTGGCCGAAAAACGCTGCGAGGTTCCCAAAGATTTAATCAACGCAGGCAACATGAAGGTACCTGCGAGTGAATGTACATTTGGGTTGCCCAGAAACAGGCCAACCGATTGCGGGCCAAAGGATCCGATCACGGCGCCTAGGCGGGTGCGAATCACATCAAATGCTTCATCCCATGTGGCTGGCACCAATGATCCGGATGCGTCTTTAATCAACGGAGTGGTTAGCCGGGTGGGGTCGGCGTCCACCTCACCCAAAGCGACACCCTTCGGGCAGATGTACCCGTGACTGAACACATCTTTTTTGTCACCGCGGACCGAAGTGACGATCGAGCCTGAAATCTGGAGTTCCAAACCACAGTTCGCCTCACATAGGGGACAGATGCGCAATGCCGTGCGTTCGGAGTCATGATCCATGACCATCAGCCTGCCATTAAAGCCGGGCATCCGTCCATCGAACTGGTTTTTATCTGACCAGCCGTGCGTCTTGCCCAACCTGATTGTTGGGCTGGGGCAGGTCAAGATCATTGGAAAGTTTATGTGCAAGGAAAGTGTTTTCAATATCGTCGGCCGAAGTCCCATCTCTAAAATACTGGGATGAGTATCACCATTATGGAAGTTGATCAGCTTCCGCAAGAATTGATCAACCAACTGAACGTTGAAAAAGACGAATATAGCGACTGGGGCGACCTCACGCTAGAGCCTGAATCGCCGAGGGGATTGCGTCGCTGGTTGATCAGTGACAGTGAGATTGTTGTCGGCAACCTCAGTGCCCGTCCTAGTGCCTACGGCCCCAATCACGGTTCGATCGCCATGAACATTGGGGTTGCTATCGCACCCGTGTACCGTTTACGCGGGTTCGGCAGCGCCGCCCAACAACGACTTGCCGAACTCCTCCACGGGGAGGGCTACGTTCGGGTGGAGGCCAGCACCGACGTGATGAACATTGCTGAACAGCGAGCGCTGGCTAAAGCTGGCTTTCACTATGAGGGCACGCTACGGTCGGCCCAACTTCGCGCAAGCGGCCGACACGACCTGCATACCTGGTCCCACATTGACTGAACAA
>JBDNFV010000091.1:0-3947 GCA_041689635.1 Candidatus Nanopelagicales bacterium
CCCGCTCCCTCGATGCGGATCATCGCGGATATTTTTGCGTTCACGTCGGAGCACATGCCGAAATACAACTCGATCTCGATCTCCGGCTATCACATGCAAGAGGCCGGTGCGACGGCTGATCTTGAGCTTGCCTACACACTCGCGGATGGCGTTGAGTATCTGCGCGCTGGTTTAGAGGCGGGCATGGACATTGATACGTTCGCACCGAGATTGTCATTCTTCTGGGCAACCGGCATGAACTTTTTTATGGAAATTGCCAAGATGCGTGCAGGTCGACTCCTGTGGGCGAAACTCGTCAAAGAGTTCGAACCGCAAAGTCAAAAGTCACTCGCGCTGCGCACGCACTGCCAGACTTCGGGCTGGTCGCTGACAGCCCAAGACGTGTATAACAATGTGGTGCGGACCTGCATTGAAGCGATGGCGTCAACTCAGGGGCATACACAGTCACTGCACACCAATGCGCTCGACGAAGCACTTGCACTACCGACCGAATTTTCCGCGCGGATCGCACGCAACACTCAGCTTTTCCTGCAGCAGGAATCTGGTACGAGTCGAGTTATCGACCCGTGGGGTGGCAGTGCCTATGTCGAACGCCTCACCTACGACTTAGCGCGAAGCGCCTGGAATCACATTCAGGAAGTCAACCGCGCCGGTGGTATGGCGGCCGCCATTGAAGAAGGCATCCCCAAACTTCGGATCGAAGAAGCCGCGGCACGCACGCAGGCCCGAATCGACTCGGGGACGCAACCTGTGATCGGCGTGAACAAGTACCGGCTCGACGTGGAAGAGCCAATCGATGTTCTCAAGGTTGACAACCGCAAAGTTCGCGCGGAACAGATTGCCAAACTTGAAAAGCTTCGCGCCGAGCGCGATAGTGACGCGTGTGCTGCGGCACTTGACCGACTCACCGAGGCAGCACGTGCTACCAATCGAAGTGATCCGCAGAACAACCTGCTCGCGCGAGCAATCGATGCCGCGCGTGCGCGGGCCTCGGTCGGTGAAATATCTGACGCTTTGGAATTAGTATTTGGTCGGCACACGGCGGAAATTCGAACAATTTCAGGGGTATACCGGCAGGAGATGGGAGCGTCCGTGTCAGTAGAGAAAATGCAGGTTGCGGTGGCGGCTTTCGAGCAAGCGGATGGGCGTCGTCCGCGAATTTTAGTTGCCAAGATGGGACAAGACGGACACGATCGCGGACAGAAGGTAATCGCGACCGCATTCGCCGACCTTGGCTTTGACGTTGACGTTGGTCCACTTTTCCAGACCCCCGACGAAGTGGCGCTCCAGGCAATTGAGGCCGACGTTCACGTCGTTGGTGTTTCCTCATTGGCCGCAGGTCACCTGTTCTTGGTCCCCGCGCTTCGCAAGGCACTGGATAATCTTGGTCGCGAAGACATCATGATTGTGGTGGGCGGCGTGATTCCTGCGCAAGATTTCGATGAACTGCGCGCGGGCGGAGCCGACGCAATCTTTCCTCCCGGAACGGTGATTACCGACGCCGCTTTAGGTTTGCTTGCCGACCTCACCGAGCGACGCCATGGTTCGATTGCCCATGGGTGACCTGCTCGACGTTAACGATTACGTCGAGCAAATCAGGGTCGGTTCGCGTGTGCACATCGCGCGAGCAATAACTCTGGTTGAATCGCGTAGAGCGGACCACCAAGAACTTGCTGACCAACTCTTGGAAGCACTGTCTCCCTTTAGTGGAAATTCAATCCGGGTAGGAATCTCCGGGGTTCCCGGAGTGGGTAAGTCGACCTTTGTCGAAGGGCTCGGCATGAACCTGGTCGGAAAAGGCCATCACGTGGCGGTACTTGCGGTTGATCCATCTTCCACCCGAACCGGGGGCAGCATTCTCGGTGACCGAACGCGCATGGCGCAACTCAGTGTCAACCCCAATGCATTCGTGCGGCCTTCGCCCACATCGGGAGTTCTAGGGGGTGTCGCCCGTGCCACCCGTGAAGCGATCATGGTCATGGAAGCTGCTGGCTTTGACGTGATCCTGGTCGAGACCGTCGGAGTAGGTCAATCTGAGGTTGCGGTCGCGAGTATGGTCGACTGTTTTCTGCTGCTTG
This sequence comes from Candidatus Nanopelagicales bacterium, assembly GCA_041689635.1. Classification (GTDB taxonomy): domain Bacteria; phylum Actinomycetota; class Actinomycetes; order S36-B12; family S36-B12; genus UBA4592. Next base: position 2,079 of record JBDNFV010000091.1, read on the forward strand.
CCCTGGCTCGCACCGGTGATCAGTTGCAGGGAATCAAACGCGGGATTCTCGAACTTGCCGACGTGGTTGCCGTAAACAAAGCCGATGGTCCGCACGCAATCGAGGCACAGAAGGCGGCGCGAGAGTTAGCGGGCGCGCTGAGATTGGCCCAGCCCCCGAGTGCAGATTGGACCGTTCCGGTGCTTACTTGTAGTGGTTTGACCGGCGAAGGAGTCGACGAGGTCTGGGCGGCAATTAAGGCGCGCCGTGAAGTACTCGTGGAAACGGGAGCATTCCAGGACAAGCGCTCGGAGCAACAGGTGGCTGCCGCGTGGGCAATCGTCGCTGACCGACTAATCGGTCAACTGCGCACGGATCCCAACGTCAAGAATCAGGCGGAAGGGCTCGAGGCGCGATTGCGAGCGGGAACCATGAGTCCTTCACGTGCGGCGACAACTTTGCTCAAGGCTTACCGCGACCGGTGAGGCTGCTCCCCCGATAACGCCGGTAGTCGCGATTGGACACCACGCACGATCTCAAGCGATTCGTTAAGCGTTGGAAGTAAAAGACCTGATTCTGCGTGGGTTTTTAAACACGTCGAAAAGAATTCTGCTGGATTGCGATCCGGGACACGACGACGCAATTGCCATCATGTTGGCAACCTCAAATAGTGAAATAGAACTCGTCGGTGTATTAACCGTCGCGGGAAATTCACTTCTTTCGAATACGACGCGCAATGCGCTGATTGTTTTGGACATGGTGAACCGTCCCGACATTCCGGTTCACTCGGGGAGATCGGCTCCACTCTCGCGTGAGCTTCGGACCGCAGCAGCAATGCACGGTGACGGGGGTCTGGACGGACCGTTCCCCAGTGCGCCCTCACGTTAAGTTAATGGCGACAGCGCGCTTAGTTTCATCGAAAATATCTTAGAAAATGAAACGGAACCAATCACCATCGTTGCGACCGGACCGCTGACCAACATCGCTGATGTCGTTACCCAATGAACGCACCTGCACCACAAGATTGAACAGATGGTATTTATGGGCGGGGCAATCGAATTAGGTAATTGGACCCCGGCGACCGAGTTCAATATGCGTTTGCCATTACAAAGCGCCGGGGCAAAGAATCCCGTGTCACTCATGTTTCGCTTCCACACTGAAACCGCGGGCGTGCAACTCACCGCTCAAAAACCGGAAGTAAATCTAGTACGCGTTGTGGTGCGAGGACTTGCAGCGGTTCCGGGTGGAAGCCAATCACTACACACGAACTTCTATGGCGAGGTGACTGGCTTACCAACAGAGAAAGCTGCTCGCGTGGCGCTGCGAACCCACGAGGTTCTCGCATTTGAAACTGATGTCACTGCAACATTTGATCCTTTCGCCTGCTCATACATTATTGAAAGCATGACAGACGAGGTTGAAGCAAAAGCCCTAGAACTTATTGAACAAGTTAAAGCGCGTGTCGTTGCGGTAGCTGCAATTGAACAAGGTTTTCAAAAAATGGAAATCGAAAACACCGCGTACGCGATCGCCTAAGAAGAAGGTTTAGGTTAGCGAATTGTGTTGGGTCAACAAAAATAGGGTCAGCGAAGGGGATCGTTAGGATCCACTTCGAGTGAATCCACTCATTGAAGCCGATCAATGTGATCGCCTCACTCAACTTCGGGATGGTCGTGACCATACAGAAGTGTCGAGACTACTTGCACTCATCACCGAAACTGATCAAGGTGACAAAAACTTGCTCTACCCCATGAAAGAGACGCCCAGGGCCCGAGCCACGGTTGGTGAAGTCTCGGATGCATTACGAGCGGTGTGAGGAAAGTACGTTCCGCGAGAATTTTTTTATTAACGGGTTCTTAGAATGACGAACTGAAATCGGCCTTCGACAAA
>JBDNFV010000092.1:0-3227 GCA_041689635.1 Candidatus Nanopelagicales bacterium
AATCGACTGGCACTCTGAATGTTTTCTTGTTCACGACATACGGTGACAACTCGAAAGCGAATTCTGCCAACACCTCGGTGCGGGTAGGACCAAGCAGAATATGTTTTTGGTGAACGGAAACACCCATAATGTAACGATCACCAATCTCACCGAACGGATGATTCCACGCGATCACAACATCCATCTGTGGATACTTGTCGGTCATCGCTGTAAAGATCGCCAGGACCGTATCCTGCTTTGCTGTATAAAACTGACCTAGATACTCATTTACGTTGTCGTACATATGCGACGTTGTTGAACCTCGCGCGTGCATGACCAATGCATTCGCATGTACCTGCATGAACCCGTAATTCTTGCGCGGATAGATGATCTGCTCCGGATACTTCCTGTCCGCGATCTCTATCATCTGATCAAACCAATACGACATAGGTTGATCGTATTTTTGTTCAATTGCTGGGAAGTGCGTTGAACGTTCGGGGTTTGTCGCCACCAACTCATATTACTCGCGTCTACGGCACTTTCTATTTGGCAATCCCAAAAAAGAAGGCCACATTTCGTTCCGATCCCAGTATTTGGTCCGGGTCAATTCTCCCTAAGGCTGCATCTCTCTTGCTGCGAGATCTTGCACGGTCCATTCACCGCACTCATCTGATTGTTATTCTCAACAATGGTGCATCGGTGAGCGTACTGGTCAGCGGACAATCGTCACGGCGGCCAGGTCACAAAATAAATCAGTTTGAACCACCAAGGTGGGTCTAAGTTCCTTTAAGTCAACCCAGGCTGGCGACGCTCACGAGGTAGCCTGCGACATTCTTGATCACAATCGGGGCCTCTGGTATCGGGGACCCAAATCTGAACAGGGCTCAATCAAGAGCGCCGTTTGGCATCGCGGTACTTTTCAACCCGCTTATTTACGTGGGTTCCCCTCATGCTCGGGTGTCCTCCCTCGTTACATGTAGCAGGCTGCCGGGGTCACCCGCAACGCTCAATAATCTGCTGGTTCCAACAAAAACGGCTCGTAAAGTGCGTGAGCGTCATTGTGAGTAGTGTTGCCCAATGGATCAGATGCTTGTTCGCGCCGTCGTAGGCACAACGCTTGCCCTCGTGCTTCTCGGCTTTGGCGCTAAGCGCGGTTGGTTTCTGTACTCACTGGCGCGAAGCGGGCGCGCATCCGTTGGTCGGTTCACCGATCCAACCATTCGGGTTCAAGCCGAAGCCACCGAAGTGCTCGGACAACGCAAACTACTGCAATGGATCGTCCCCGGAGTCGCGCACGTCTTTGCGTTCTGGGGGTTCCTCGTTTTGGGGCTCACCATCATTGAAGTGTTCGGTGCACTTTATGTCGCCGACTTTGCCATTCCTATTATCGGTACCTGGGCGATCGTTGGATTTGCTGAGGACCTCTTCGCGATTCTGGTTCTGATCGGTATCGCAATTTTCGCACTCATTCGTTTGACAAATGACCCACGTAAAGACGGACGAGCATCGCGGTTCTTTGGTTCACACACCGCCGGTGCGTGGTTGATCCTGTTCATGATCTTCAACGTCATTTGGACCCTGTTTCTCTACCGAGCGGCCCAAGTCAACACCGGAGTGTTCCCGTTCCCGGACGGCGCTTTCGCTTCCGAGTACTTTGCCACCTGGATTAATGGACTGAGTCTTCATACCAATGAGTGGATCGAGACAGTTGGTCTGTGGCTCAACATCGGTGTCATCCTGGTTCTTTTGCTGATTGTGCTCAACAGCAAGCACCTTCACATCTTCACCGCACCGATTAACGTCTACACCTCGCGCAGGCCAAATGCTCTCGGACCGTTGCAGCCCATCATGTACAAGGGTGAGCCACTTAACTTTGAAGATCCCCCAGAAGATGCATTATTCGGTAAAGGCCATATTTCCGAATTCACTTGGAAGAATTATGTTGATTTCATGGCCTGCACCGAGTGCGGACGCTGTCAGGACCAATGTCCCGCGTGGAACACCGAGAAACCACTGAGCCCAAAACTCTTCATCATGGATCTTCGCGACAACCTATTTGAGTCGTCCAAATACCTGCTCGAAGCCAAAGGATCCAATCTGGGCGCGGGAGAACTTGACGAGAAAGCCTTGGCCACGCTCACTCCTGAACAACGGGAGCTCGTCCAACGTCCATTTATCGGTGATCGAATGGACACTGAGAACGCCGGAACGGATGGTTACACCTACAACGGGCACCGCGATTTCTCACTTGAATTACCCGTCATTGGCAACGATGTTTTATGGTCCTGCACCATGTGCGGCGCTTGCGTTAATCAATGCCCCGTCGATATCGAGCACGTTGACCACATTGCTGACATGAGGCGAAATCAGGTCATGGTTGCCGCCGAGTTCCCCAGTGAACTCAACGGAATGTTCAAAAACGTGGAGACAAAAGGCAACCCATGGGGAATGAACGCCGCCGACCGGAATAAATGGATCTCAGAAGTCGACTTCGACATTCGGGTTTTCGGCCGCGACGGGGAAGACACCATTCCAGCTGATGTTGACTACCTGTTCTGGGTTGGTTGCGCTGGAGCGTTTGAAGACCGCGCGAAGAACACCACGAAAGCCGTTGCCGAACTTCTCCACACGGCAGGTGTGAACTTCATGGTTCTCGGTGACGGTGAAACGTGCACCGGTGACCCCGCCCGTCGCGCCGGCAACGAATTCATTTACCAAATGCAAGCAATGCAGAACGTTGAAATGCTCAACGAGATCAAGGCAACCAAGATCGTCGTAACCTGCCCGCATTGCCTCAACACCCTCAAACGCGAATACCCACAAATTGGTGGAAACTACGACGTTGTTCATCACACGGAATTACTGCGCGAGTTGGTAAACAACAATCGATTAACACCCGTTACCGAGCCGGGTGAAAGTGTCACCTACCACGATCCCTGCTACCTGGGTCGTCACAACAATATTTATATGCCGCCGCGTGAGCTCATTGAAGCCACCGGAGCGAAGAAAATTGAAATGGGGCGCTCCGGGGAAAAGTCTTTCTGCTGCGGTGCCGGTGGTGCTCGCATGTGGATGGAAGAAAAAATCGGCACCCAGGTCAACAAGAACCGGGGTGACGAAGCAATCGCCACCGGCGCTAAGACAATCGCCGTTGCCTGTCCATTCTGTTCCGTCATGTTGCATGACGCTGTCACCTCACGCCAACAAGAAGGCCTCGCCGAGGGTGTGGTCGTCTCGGACATTGCAAC
>JBDNFV010000093.1:0-1991 GCA_041689635.1 Candidatus Nanopelagicales bacterium
CGCCCAACCCTTGAGGTCCGCTCCCGTCGGGTCGGTGGGGCCACCTACCAGGTTCCCGTCGAAGTGAAGCCAGGCCGTTCCACCACGCTGGCTCTGCGTTGGCTAGTGACGTATTCACGCCAGCGTCGCGAAAAAACCATTACCGAACGTCTCATGAATGAAATCTTGGACGCATCAAATGGTTTGGGTGCGGCAGTGAAAAAGCGCGAAGATACCCACAAGATGGCCGAATCCAATAAGGCGTTCGCGCATTACCGCTGGTAACACCCCAAATTTGAATTGATGCACTAGAGAAAAACGGAGAAACTCGTGTCAACTGGAACAGTCCTCGACCTCGCCAAGGTCCGCAACATTGGGATCATGGCGCATATCGACGCGGGCAAAACCACGACCACCGAGCGCATTCTTTTTTACACCGGGATCAACTACAAAATCGGTGAGGTTCATGAGGGCGCGGCCACCATGGACTGGATGGAACAAGAACAAGAGCGCGGAATTACGATCACGTCAGCTGCCACCACCTGTGAGTGGAAGGGCAACACGATCAACATCATTGACACCCCCGGACACGTCGACTTCACCGTCGAAGTGGAGCGCTCACTTCGCGTGCTCGACGGCGCGGTAACGGTGTTCGACGGTGTGGCTGGGGTTGAGCCCCAGTCGGAGACTGTGTGGCGCCAGGCGGACCGCTACAACGTTCCCCGCATGTGTTTTATTAACAAGCTTGATCGCACCGGTGCGAATTTCTTTATGTGCGTCGACATGATTATTTCCCGGCTGAATGCGGTCCCGTTGGTTCTGCAACTGCCAATCGGCAACGAGTCCGATTTCATCGGAGTTATTGACCTCATTGAAATGCGTGCTCTCACCTGGCGCGGGGAAACAGCAATCGGTGAAGACTACGAAATCGAAGAAATCCCAGCAGATTTGGTCGACCAAGCAAATGAGTATCGCGAAAAGTTGATTGAGACTCTGGGCGAAGCAGACGACGAAATTATGGAGAAGTACCTTGATGGTGCCGACATTTCGGTAGACGAGATCAAAGCGGGTATTCGCCGAGCGACACTCGCCGCGAAACTCACCCCGGTCTTGACCGGATCGGCCTTCAAAAACAAGGGTGTTCAGCCCATGCTCGATGCCGTAATCGCCTACCTTCCCTCACCCCTGGACATCGCGGCAATCGATGGCCACAAAATGGGCGACGAAAATGTCGAAATTCTGCGCCAGCCAAGCGATGACGAACCATTTAGCGCCCTCGCATTTAAGATTATGACCGATCCACACCTCGGTAAACTCACCTACGTGCGGGTGTACTCCGGTCGCTTAAAGACCGGTACGGCGGTGCTCAACAGTGTGAAAGACCGCAAAGAGCGGATCGGCAAGATTTATCGAATGCATGCAAATAAGCGCGAAGAAATTGATTCCGTAGGTGCCGGCGACATTGTGGCCGTGATGGGCCTGAAAGACACAACCACGGGCGAGACACTGTGCGACCCGTCAAAGCCGGTAGTGCTTGAGTCGATGACTTTCCCCGATCCGGTTATCTCGGTGGCAATCGAGCCAAAGACGAAGAGCGATCAAGAGAAGTTGGGAACAGCCATTCAGCGTCTCGCTGAAGAAGATCCCACCTTCCGCGTGTCCACGAATGAAGAAACCGGCCAGACCATCATCGAAGGAATGGGCGAACTTCACCTAGAGGTCCTCGTTGACCGGATGCGGCGCGAGTTCAAGGTCGAGGCAAATGTGGGTAAGCCACAGGTTGCCTATCGTGAGACGCTGACCAAAAAGGTTGACCGGATCGATTACACGCACAAAAAGCAAACGGGTGGATCCGGCCAGTTCGCCAAGATTCAGATTTCAATTGAGCCCAACACCGCAGAAGGTGGAGGTTACCTGTTCGAGAACAAGGTCACCGGCGGACGCATTCCGCGCGAATACATTCCCTCCGTTGACGCTGGTGCACAGGAATCAATGCAGCACGGCGTATTGGC
>JBDNFV010000094.1:0-1121 GCA_041689635.1 Candidatus Nanopelagicales bacterium
GTCAACGCCATTGAGTTTGAAGCGGGTGCTCGCCGACCAGACCCAGAAAGACTGCTGCGGGCTTACCACGCATCAGGATCAGCACTGAACCTTGTGCGCGCTTTCACCATGGGTGGTTTCGCCGATTTGCGACAGGTCCACGCATGGAATCAAGACTTCGTCCGCGAATCCATTGCCGGGCAACGTTATGAATTAATGGCTCGAGACATTGATAAAGCACTGTCATTCATGCATGCCTGCGGCGCCGACCCCGACGAATTCCAGCGGGTTGAGTTCTACGCCGCGCACGAAGCCCTCTCGATGGACTACGAACGTGCGCTGACCCGGATCGACTCGCGCACCGGTAACGCCTACGACGTGTCAGGTCACTTCCTGTGGATCGGGGAACGCACCCGTCAACTTGATGGCGCCCACATCCATTTCGCGTCAACCATTGCCAATCCCATTGGCATGAAGGTCGGACCGACCGCATCCCCGGAAGACGTTGTCGAGGCAGCTCGGATTCTCAACCCCAATAACATTCCGGGTCGCCTCTCACTGATCACCCGCATGGGCGCTGATCTGGTTGCGGACAAGTTGCCCGACATCGTGGCCAAGGTGGATGCCAGTGGAATTCCGGTCGTGTGGGTCTGTGACCCCATGCACGGAAACACCCGCGAATCGGCGAACGGCTACAAGACCCGGTTGTTCGATGACGTGATCACCGAAGTCGAAGGCTACTTTGCCGTGCACCGTGAAGCGGGAACGTTCCCTGGTGGAATTCACATTGAACTTACCGGCGACGACGTCACCGAGTGTGTTGGCGGCACCGCGGGTGTTGCTGAGAGTGATTTGTCCCAACGGTATGAAACTGCGTGTGACCCACGCCTGAACCGCGAACAAAGCCTGGAACTTGCCTTCCTCGTTGCAGACATGTTGAGCAAGCGGTAAGCCGTTCATGTCTCGCTGGCACGGCACGGCGAAAACTCCGGCCGGGCTTGTTTATTTTGTTTTAGATGAAACCGACCAGCAACTCGTCTCGGCGCGGTTTGACACGCGCGATGTGGACGGGCCGCTCCGCAAGAATTCACCGGTGAATGACGCATTAGCGCAATATTGTGACGGAGTACTCGATTCATTCA
>JBDNFV010000095.1:0-2206 GCA_041689635.1 Candidatus Nanopelagicales bacterium
GGCATTAATTTCCTGTGCGGTCCTCACCGGCTATGGCGCGGTACACAACACCGCGAAGGTCACACCAGGATCCCGTGTTGTTGTTTACGGCTGCGGCGGTGTCGGACTCAACGTTATCCAAGGTGCTCGAATTGCTGGTGCAAGTCGCATTATTGCGGTGGATATTTCTGCAGAAAAATTGGAATTGGCTCACACGGTAGGTGCGACCGACGTCATTAACTCAAGGACCGAAGACCCCGTTGCTCGCGTGAAAGAACTCATGGGTGGGGCTGACTTCGCATTCGAAGCTTTAGGTAATGAATCAACAATCTCTCAAGCGTGGTTAAGCCTTGACGCATTTGGCGCACTCACCCTCGTCGGACTCATGAAAAGTGGTTCAACATTGACCATTGACTCGGGTCCATTTGTTAATGAACAATCCATCAAAGGTTGCTACTTCGGTTCATCTGATATTTCCCGCGACATACCAATATTGGTCGAGAAATATTTGTCGGGCGAACTACTTCTTGACCAAGTGATCAGTCACCGAATTGGAATTGATGACCTCGACGAAGCTTTTGACCGAATCCGCAACGGTGAAGGAGCCCGCAGTGTCCTCGTCTTTGAATAATGAAGATTTGAACGCCTTAGTTCAAAGGACGATCGCTTCGGGCACATTTATTGATGGCCAATGGGTTGGGTCGGTGGGAAATGACGGTGATCGTGGAATTGCCACGATCAATCCTGCAACTGGTCAGCTAATCGGTCACCTCCCCGAAACGACACTGAACGAACTTGATGTCGCAGTCGCTGCTGCCCGCGCCGCCACAACGCTCTGGGCGCGGTTAACGCCCAGGGAGCGTTCGGAATACCTGATTGCGATAGCGGACCGCCTACTTGACGACATTGAAAACTTGGCCGCTCTGGAAGCATTGAACAGTGGTCATCCGATCTCGACGGTTGCTGGTGAAGTAAAAAGTGGTGCGGATCGACTCAAGTTTTTCGCTGGAGCCGGTCGCTTACTTGAAGGGCGTGCATCTGGTGAATACGCGAAGGGTTACACCTCGATTATTCGGCGCGAGCCCATTGGTGTTGCTGGGCTGATCACTCCTTGGAACTACCCACTGTTGACCGCACTTACCAAACTCAGCCCTGCCTTAGCGGCTGGGAACACGGTGATTCTCAAACCATCCGAGCAGACGCCTTTGACAACATTGAGGTTGGCAGAATTGGCTCGAGAGATATTGCCGCCCGGAGTTCTCAACGTCGTTACCGGACGGGGTGAAACTCTCGGCGCCGCCATGGCCGCGCACGCTGGAATCGACATCATTTCGTTAACTGGCGGAACAGCGACCGGAAAAGTTGTCGCTCGAATTGCAGCCGAGTCACTCAAACACGTCCATTTGGAACTGGGAGGCAAAGCGCCCGCGATCGTGTTAAAGGATGCGGATCCGCAAGAAGTTGCGGAAGCGCTTAAATGGGCATCGTTCTGGAACGCCGGTCAAGATTGCAGTGCGGCTGTCCGCGTCATTGTGTCCCAAGAGATCTACGAACCGGTCATGGATGCACTCGTCGCCGCCGTGTCTGCGATGAAAGTTGGTGACCCGCTCAATCCTGACATCGAAATGGGACCGCTCACCTTTGAGGGACACCGTGATCGCGTTGAGGGTTATCTGAATCGGGCGATTGATTCGGGGGCGAAAGTGATCTTGGGTGGAAATCGCGTTGGCTCGCAGGGGTATTTCTTAGAACCGACGATCTTGACCAATGTCACCCAAGATAGCGAGATCGTGCAACAGGAAGTATTTGGGCCGGTTGTCACCATACAGAGCGCGGCCGATGACTGGGAAGCCATTAGGCTCGCAAATGATGTCGAGTACGGCTTGGGCGCCTCCATCTTTACCAAAGATGTTGGTGTGGCTTTCGAGGCAGCACGACGATTAGAATTCGGAACCGTATGGATAAATGATCACGGTGCGGTAACGGCCGAGATGCCATGGGGTGGATACAAGAAATCCGGATACGGCAAGGAAAGATCTGTGTATTCTCTTGAGGAGTTCACCCAGATCAAACACATTATGCTGCGACTCCCGCAACATGATTAAGTAAAATTATCGGAGGATAAATGAAGGTAAAAAAAAGAGTGCTTGTTGCTGGTGTTGCAGCAGCATCACTCATGCTGGTAACAGCATGTAGCTCCACAGATTCAACGGACGCTGGCACCACC
>JBDNFV010000096.1:0-5115 GCA_041689635.1 Candidatus Nanopelagicales bacterium
CTCGCGCACCCGCGGTGACTTCCCAGGCCTACGAACGAAACAGCATTTGGGTCAATATTTCTCCGAACCCGTGTGACCAATTGACCATTGCGCACCATTTTAAAGACATCTTTAAAAAGAAAAGTAGACACATTCACAAAAATTTTGTCTGTCCACGAAAGGCAGCGCAACCAGTAGATCTGCAGGGAATCATTCGCGCAATCGCACTCTCCGGTAACAATTCTCCAGCGGCAATATTTGCCCTAGGCCTCGCAGCTAATGGAAGGAAGTTGGAATGAGCGCATTAATTTTTGCCGCGGGTACCGTTCTTATTCGCGATAACGAAGTGCTGCTTGTTCATCGTCCACGTTATGACGACTGGTCCTTTCCCAAAGGCAAGGTTGACGGCGCTGAACTTTTGCCCCTTACCGCAATTCGAGAGTGTGATGAAGAAACCGGTTTCCTCCCCGTCTTGGGTCCACATCTTGGTGTTGATCGGTACGACATTCCCGAAGGCGAGAAAGCAGTCCATTATTGGCGGGCGCATGTGCGTGAAAATCTTGGCTTCGCTCCCGATGAAGAAGTCGACAAAGTTGCTTGGATTCCGATTGATCACGTCGCGGAGCACTTAACGTATTCGCAAGATCTGGAATTCCTGCAACGAGCAATCGCCCTTCCGCCCACATCACCGCTGATCATCCTCCGGCACGCGAAAGCCGTGAAACGTTCGGACTTCACGGGGAAGGACGATGGTGAGCGACCACTTTCTGGTCGAGGACGCCGTCAGTCGAAAACAATTACCGATGTCCTCGAAGGATACGGAATTGAGCACGTTGTGAGTTCTCCCATGGTGCGCTGCCAAGAGACCGTGAAAAAATTTGTGAAACAACTTGCCATCACCCCCACCTTGGTAGAGGTGATTAGCGAGTCGGGCTACGAGCGCGCACCCGAGGATCTTGACGCCGTGGTCGAGTTGATCATGAATGACCATGTTCCAACCGTTGTCTGTTCGCACCGTCCGGTACTTGACGCAATTTTGGATGCGGCTGCCCGAATCGGGGGGATTTCACAAACTGATCGGGAGGGCGGAATCTACTCGACCAAGCTTTCCCCGGGTTCCTTTGTCGTGATTCACCGAGCTTTCAACTTTGATGGCCCGGTAAACACCGTGCAAATTGTGGCGGCAGAACACCACGAGGTCCCTGGGAATCAAGAATCCTGATTCGTTTGCCTAAATGTCCCGTGTTGTTCATCTTTCGTTCACTTAAAGAGTCCATAGTGTCCACGTGTTCACCCTAATTTAGGAATTTCGGGCCATATTTGGCCGTTAATGTGAACGAACAGCAAACGAAATGGAGTTTATTCATGGCGCGGCTAAAACGAACGCTCCTCATCTCAACACCTGTTCTCGCGGCAGCCCTCGCGCTCAGCGCATGTGGCGGATCGAACACATCATCCAATGACACCGGTGGCAGCGGCCAGATCCGAATCGATGGATCCTCAACCGTTTACCCCCTGACCGCGATCGCTGCCGAAGACTTCCAAGGCGCCAATGCTGGTATTCAAGTGACCGTCGGCAACTCTGGCACCGGCGGCGGATTTGAAAAGTTCTGTCGAGGCGAAACAGACGCCAACAACGCTTCACGTCCGATCAAGGATTCAGAAGCTCAAGCCTGCGCGGACAATGGAATTGAATACGGCCAGCTCATCCTTGCCATTGATGCCCTGACCGTGGTCGTCAATAAAAACAATGAATTCGTCAGTTGCCTGACCACCGATCAATTGGCCGCGATCTGGGGGCCGGCATCAACTATTTCTAACTGGAATGAAGTTGATCCTTCCTTCCCCGATGAACCAATCGCCCTCTTTGGTCCAGGAACCGATTCGGGAACATTTGATTACTTCACCGCTGAAATCAACGGCGAGGAAGGCTCGAGTCGCACTGACTTCACCCCGAGCGAAGACGACAACGTTGTTGTCCAAGGTGTCGAAGGTAGCAAGGGCGGTCTTGGCTACTTCGGTTACACCTACTTCGAGGAGAACACCGACAAGCTCAAAGCACTTGAAATTGATTCGGGCGCCGGGTGTGTCGCACCGAGCGTGGAAACGGCGCGGGATGGTTCGTATACACCTCTTTCCCGCCCGCTCTATGTTTACGCTTCGATTCAGGCGCTCGCTGATCCCAGTGTCGCCGAGTTCTTTCAGTACTACGTCGACAACGATGCCGAGATAGCAAAATCTGCCCTCTACATTCCCCTGAGTGATGCGGACCAGGCGAAATTAACGACAGATTTCGAAGCCCTTCTGTCCCGAGCAGGAAAATAGCAATCAAAAAAATGGCGATTAACTAATGGCAATGAGCACAGTGAGCGAGACTGCCGAGGGACTATCTCTTCGTCAGTCTCGTCCGCGTTATGGTGAAAAGGTCATTCGCGCGACACTTGCTCTCGCGGCAATCGTTTCAGTTTTCACCACGTTTGGAATTGTTATTTCCCTGCTCATTCCTTCTATTGAATTCTTTCTTGAAGTACCGATCACCGACTTCCTTTTTGGCACGGTCTGGACTCCACTGTTTAAAGACGGTGAGTTCGGTGTACTTCCCCTATTGAGCGGAACAATCGTCATTACGCTCATTGCCATTTCCGTTGCCATCCCCCTCGGGCTTGGCGCGTCGATCTACCTGTCCGAGTACGCCTCACCCCGCGTCCGCAAGGTGCTTAAGCCAACCCTTGAGGTGCTCGCGGGTATTCCCACCGTTGTGTTCGGTTTCTTCGCGCTCGAATTTCTCACCCAGTTGGTCCTGATCAAAATCTTCCCCGGCATCGAAGTTTTCAACGCTCTCTCAGCCGGATTGATCATGGGAATCATGATTATTCCCACCATTGCTTCACTCTCAGAAGATGCGATGGCGGCGGTCCCCTCAGGTTTGCGGGACGGGGCATACGCACTGGGGTCTACTAAGCGTCAAACGGCCATAAAAGTCGTCATTCCCGCCGCGCTGTCGGGAATTGTTGCCTCATTCGTGCTCGGCATTTCACGGGCGATCGGTGAAACCATGATTGTGACAATTGCCGCCGGGCTTCAACCACAACTGAGTTTCAATCCCTTAATCGGTATGCAAACCATGACTTCCTATATAGCCGCAGCCGGCTCTGGCGACTTGGCAACCGGGTCAATTGAATACAAATCAATTTTTGCCGTCGGCATGCTGCTCTTCATTCTCACTTTTGTAATGAATATTTTCAGCGTTCGCTTGGTCCGCCGGTTCAGGCAGGCTTACCAGTGAGTCAGATTCAGATTCACCATCAATTGACCGGCCGGGGGACTCCCCTTCGCGATCGAGTGTTCATGTGGTTGCTATTTATCTCCCTCGCCATCGGCGTGTTAACTCTTGCCATCTTGCTGATTTACGTGACCGTGAAAGGCTGGCCGCGGCTGGACACTCGACTATTCACCAACATGCCCTCCGTGCGTGATGCCGAGAATGCGGGTGCCCAGTCGGCAATCACGGGAACAATCTGGGTCATTTCGTTCACCGCGTTGATCGCTCTACCTACAGGTGTCATGGCCGCCCTCCACCTTGAAGAGTTTGCCAGTCCACACAGTCGCTTCCAACGCTTCATTGAGGTCAACATTCAAAATTTGGCCGCGGTTCCCTCGATTGTTTACGGAATTTTGGGTCTCGCTGTTTTCGCTCGAGCACTGGCACTGGGCCAAAGTGTGATCACCGCGTCGCTGACCCTCTCCTTATTGGTGCTACCGGTCATCATTATTTCAACGCGAGAGGCGTTGCGCGCGGTTCCCCGTAACATCCGCGACGGATCATTGGCTCTGGGCGCAACGCAATGGCAAACCGCCTACCGGCAGACGCTGCCCGCGGCAATCCCGGGAATTGCAACCGGAACGATTTTGGCACTGTCTCGGGCGATTGGTGAAGCGGCGCCGCTCCTTCTTCTGGGTGCTGTCTCATTCATCACCTTTAACCCCAACGGGGTCCTGTCCGGCTACACAACCCTCCCGATTCAGATCTTCAACTGGACAAAAGAATCTCGCGAAGAGTTCCAAGTCCTCGCCGCAGCAACAATCGTGGTCCTACTTCTTATTTTGCTCGCGATGAACTTCGTGGCGATTTGGATCCGTAACCGAACCCAGAAGCGCTGGTAGCGCAGACAGTGAAAGGCACACATGGACAAGCAGAGTGATATCACAATGCAGCTCGACCAAGCACTCTCCGCGCGCGGCACCTCAATTCCGCATGAGGTGGACAATCCCGTTTTCACCCTTGATAACGTCAGCGTTTTTTATGGCGACTACGAAGCGATCCGTAGTGTCACCCTGCCCATCGGTAAAAACGAAATCACCGCTTTTATTGGTCCAAGTGGATGCGGAAAATCAACGTTATTGAGAAGTTTCAATCGAATGAACGACTTGATTCCCGGTTCTCACCTTAAAGGAACGGTCGCCTATCACGGTACCGATATTTACGGCCCGGACGTTGACCCGATCGAGGTCCGCCGCAAGGTCGGCATGGTGTTTCAGAAACCGAATGTTTTCCCAAAGTCAATTTATGAAAATGTGGCGTACGGGCCGAAAGTAAATGGTGTCAAAGGAAACCTCGACGACGTTGTTGAAGAGTGCCTGACCAGGGCGGCTTTATGGAATGAAGTCAAAGACGATCTCAAGAAAAGCGCTTACGCACTCTCGGGCGGGCAGCAGCAGCGTTTGGTGATCGCCCGTTGTATTGCGGTGAAACCCGAAGTGATCTTGATGGATGAACCATGTGCATCCCTTGACCCAATTGCAACGGCAAAGATTGAAGACCTAATGGCTGAACTGGCGCACGACTACACCATCGTGATCGTGACCCACAATATGCAGCAGGCCGCTCGGGTTTCCGACCGAACAGCATTCTTCACCGCCGAACTCGACGAAAACGAGGTTCGCCATGGTCGCCTCATTGAGTTCGGCCGCACCCGTGAAGTTTTCAGTTCCCCGACCGACTCACGAACCGAGGATTACATTTCCGGTCGGTTCGGGTAAATTCAGGTACATGCGAGTAGTCGCGATCGTCATGGCCGCCAGTTTTTGCCTTGCTGGCTGTTCGACCAACGCGGGATCTGACCCAGCATCTGACCC
>JBDNFV010000097.1:0-2565 GCA_041689635.1 Candidatus Nanopelagicales bacterium
GTTTTGCGTTCGATCACCGATGAAGTCATGTATGAACTCATGACTCTGTCTGGCCAGGAATATGTTGACATGTACGCCACCCGCGCGAAGGAACTTATTTCCAAGGGTGAGTTGGCGGACGCGGCAAGTTCGCTGCGCCCATCTTCCTAGATCTACTCCGCCCAGTTGAGGGAACGCGAGACGGCATCGCGCCACCGAGCATGAAGATCTTCACGGTCAACCTTGGGTGAAAATTCTCCGGAAATTCGGGTTAATCGAGAAATTTCTTCGGTATCTTTCCAGAACCCAACACCGAGCCCGGCAAGGAATGCGGCGCCCAGCCCGGTTGTTTCCACCTGCTCTGACCTTTTCAGTCGCAGGTGTGCGATGTCGGCTTGTAACTGACACAGCAGATCATTCAACGACGCACCGCCATCGATTGCCAGATAGGGGAGGGCCACCCCCGTGACATGGGTCATCATGTCAACAACATCACGGACTTCAAGTGCGATCCCTTCAAGGGTCGCCCGGGCAATGTGGGCTGTCGTTGTTCCACGGTTGATCCCGATGATGAGTCCGCGAGCACGGGGATCCCAGTCCGGCGCCCCTAAGCCGGTCAGTGCCGGGACAAAAATCACTCCACCCGAATCGGGAACCGAACCCGCTAACTCTTCAATGTCGGATGAATTTTTAATTATTCCCAGCCCATCGCGCAACCATTGGACGGCCGCACCCGTAACAAAAATTGATCCCTCGAGGGCAAAATCTCTGCGCGCTAGTCCGGATTGATCCGGGTGGGCGAGGGCAACGGTGGTGAGCAGGCCGTGTGGTGAGTCAACGATCGTGTCACCGGTATTCAGCAACAGGAATGATCCGGTTCCGTAGCTGCATTTGGCGTCACCTGCAGAAAACCCCGCATGCCCGATGAGCGCCGCTTGCTGATCCCCGGCAATCCCACTGATCGGCGCATCAATGCCGAGGAACACGTCTGGGTCGGTGTGAGCAATAGGTCCATAGGAAGCGACGATCTCGGCAAGTGAGCTTTCGGCAACGTTGAAGAGCTCGAGTAACTCGCGACTCCAGGTTCCAGATTTGAGGTCGTAGAGCAAAGTCCGTGAGGCGTTCGTGTGATCGGTGACGTGGTCAAGGCCACGTGTCATCCGAGCGATGAGATACGAATCGACGGTGCCAATGGCCACTCGACCGGACACCACTTGAGACCATGTGTGCGGATCGTTTTCTTGCACCCACACGAGTTTCGTTGCGGTGAAATAAGGATCAAGGCGCAGTCCGGTGATGTCACGAACCCGCGGCTCAAATCCCGTGTCAATTAATCTTTGACAGATGCCGGTGCTTCGGCGGTCCTGCCAGACAATTGCCCGCCTCGGCGCGCCCAAGGTTTCTCGGTCCCAAAAACAGGCGGTTTCGCGTTGATTGGTGATTCCAACCGCAATAATGTTGGCCGCACTGCCAGATTCGGCAAAGTGTGAGGCCAAAGCCACCGTGGTGGCCGCCAGAGTTGCATTCCAAATGTCACCTACATCGTGTTCAACCCAACCCTCTGCGGGGAAGTGCTGCGGAAATTCGTGATAACCCTTTTCGGTAATGCGCCCTTCGCGGGAGACAAGCAGAGCGGTAATCCCGGTGGTTCCGGCGTCAATTGCGAGGACGCGATCTGGTGACTGCACGAAGTAGAGAGTACTTGCCACCGAGAGTTAAGGGGTCAATCTGACACCGAACGGACAACAATGGTGGAAAATCAAGCGGGCAGATCACAAACCAAATAAGCCTTCTTTCCCGGATGCCTCAATGAGAAAGTTAATTCCATCGTTGGATGAATTCAACGGCGGCTGAATTGACGACCTCAGGATCAGATGCGCTGAGGAAGTGTTGCCCTTCTTGGATGACTCGCAGTTCCGCATTCTCAGAATGGGTGAACAGTTTGATTTCTTCTTGAGCGTTGGCAACGGAGTACACGGCGTCGGCGCTGCCTTGTAGCCACAACACCGGGCAGAGAATGCTGTCCAGCCGTGCATGCAGACCGTCCCTGTCTCGAAGATTGATCGTGCTGATCAGCAGACGCTTTCGTCCCGCATCACCGACATAATTCTGTTGGTAGGTTTTGTGCCAGAATGCCCGCTCGTCGGGTGTTACGTCCTCACCTAATCCTGCACCCAGCACGGCGTCCACGAATTCCATGGGAACAACCCAATCCTCATCCACGCTCTCGCTGAGTCCCGCAATCGACGGGGTGCAGAACTCAATTCCATCCCAGCATCCAAGGTCACGACTTCGCTGGCTTTCAAAATCCATAGACGTGCCCAGCGGAATAATGCCTTTGATTGCGCTTGGGTCCAACATCGCCATTCGGGCGCAGATCCAGCCGCCTTGCGACGTGCCAAGGACGAATGCTTCGGGGATTCCTAACGCTTTTAACGCTTGAAGGTTTGCAATAGCGGTGTCCCAGTAGGTGAATTGACCGTAGGTGGCTCTGGTTTCCCCGTGCCCATAGAGTTCAAGTGCGAGCAGGTTGGCGGTTTTGGAGAGTTCCTCATCGGCAAATTGTGGGCGGTAAAGATCTACCGA
>JBDNFV010000098.1:0-4582 GCA_041689635.1 Candidatus Nanopelagicales bacterium
GGCCGGTTAACGATCTGATGTCCGAGCGGGGAATCACCCGTGAGCAACGGGACGCCATGCCTGATCAGACTGCATGACGTGGACCATTCGCGCGGATAGCGACTTTGACCCAGCGTTGAGGAAGTTGGACGCTCAGGTCGCCGCCCGAGTGTTCAAGGCCCTCGTCGCACGAGAAAACCTGGACGACCCGACAACGCAATGAAATGCCTTGGCAGGGTGAATAACCACCTAAAAGTAGGTTCTTTCGCCTCACCGAACAATTTTAATTCCAGCATTTCTGACCGAACATAAGCTTTGTCAACAGGTGTGACGCCTAGACATTCGGGTGGCGGTTAACGCTCACCCAAAATGAGGCCACTTTTGCCCAGGTGGTTTTTAGCCGACGACGAGTACTCTGCGCCCAAGTTTTATCGGTACTTGACGCAAGGATGTGGTGGCAGGGCCGAGTACAAGGTCACCGTCGGCTTCGAACTGTGAACCATGCGCCGGACAGTTCCAACCCGTAGGACTACGGGCCACCGTCACACCTGCGTGGGGACACACGAGGTTGAACGCTCGGTATGCCGTGGTTCCCGTGCGAGACACCGCAATTGGGACACCTTTGATCACTCCTATTCGAACAGCACCCCCAATGGTTGCCAGCTCAGGAATAGCCTTGAGGCGAACCTCAAGTTTTCCGTTGGGGAGCTGTCGAACCGCCGATTGCGCAGCGACGGGTAATGCTGATGTGCCCAGAGCTAAGAGCCCACAGGCCCCAGCGAGCACTGCCCGGCGAGAGACGTCTTCCATGTGATCCTCCAAAAAATGTGGGCGGGGGCCCGATCAAGAAAAACCGGACCCCCGTTATGGATTATGCCTTTCTGACAAGTTTGGTAAGCGTGAGATCCGCGGTGGCAAAGGCGGTGCCATCGGGGATAGTTCCGGCAGGCAGTCCCAACAGCGAACTAAGAACCGGTCCGACGCCAGGAGCGATTGCGAGTTGGGCTCCGGTGTATGCGGTTGTTCTTATTTTCGTCTTCCGGTCAGTCGTAACCTTTGATGTGACCGCCGTTAGATTCGTAATGGTGAGAACCGTAACGGGGGCACCCGTACCCTGGGGAATAGTCGCCGTCACCGCGCCGTTGGCGAGATCGATCACTGGATTTTGAAGTTGAACAAGTTTGTTGTTTGCGGTGTTAAAAAACACCAGTGTGCTTCCGACATGCGCGACACCAGCCTTTGCGCCGGTAATGGGGACATGAATGACAATCTGTCCGTTTGCCGCAGCGAGGGAGTCACCCATGACGGCGCTGGTAGCCCCGCCCTGCGCGTACAGCACGACGCCCACACCTTCAAGAGTCGAGGACAGACCGGGCACCGTCTTTATGTGCGTCATGCCTTGGCCCGGCTTGGCGACGGTCGCCTGCGCCGGCGTGATGGTCGTGGCGAGTAATGCGGCGGCCGCCAGGACGGTTGCTAAAGAACGTTTGCGCATAATTTTCCTTTCGAGGAGGGTACGTGGGCGTTTTCAGAATCTCGTCACTGTAACAGTGGCCTTTTATTCCTGCATCTTGCGACACCGAACAAGTTCTTAGCCGAAGACTCTCTTTGGCGTGAGACGTGAGCACGTCGAGCCCTGAGATCGTGCGCTTTTTAGCGGTTTCGGCCCAGTTGCTCGTGCCCGGTTACCCAGTCACCCGCGAGTACGGCTGAGGCCAGTGAGATTTCCCCAGCGAGGACGGTTGCCGCCGCGATCTCGGCAAGTTTCTTGGCAGAGCCGCTTGCGGTGCAACCCAGGAGTTCAAGGCATTCGTGTTGGGTGGCAAGTCCGGTGCCACCGCCGTGGGTTGCAACGATTAATGACGGCAAAGTAATGGACCAGTAATAGTCGCCGTTGTCGAGCAGTTGCGTGTAGAGCAGGCCGCTGTGCGACTCGGCAATGTTGGCAACGTCTTGCCCGGTTGCAATGAACAATGCAGTGAGTCCGTTGGCGGCGTGGGCGCCATTATTTGCTGAGCCGGCCATGAATGCCCCGGCCTGCGAGATTTGTCGGGCCTTAAACAAGTCTTTGGGTGAAACACCAAGCAGATCCTGCAGGGTCTGGGCCGTTGTGGTTACTTCGGCAATCACCCGCTTGCCGCGCGTGAGTAACGTGTTCATCTGTGAATGCTTTTTATCGGTGTCAATGTTCCCGGAAAGGATAAAGTCGGAGTTGTTCAAGTAGTTTTCTTTGATCCACAGACAGGCGGCAAGTGTTGCTTTGCTGACCATGTTTTGACCAGCGGCATCACCCGTTGAGTAATCAAAACGTAGATACAGATTTGGTCCAACAGCAAATTGCGTGATCCCTTCCAGTGTGCCAACACGCGTGGTGCTCTCGGCTACTTCACGAATCTTCGAAATACTCCCGTGGACCCACAGACCAAAGTCGCGCGCTGCACGTGCGCTCGCGAAGAGGAATGCGGGGGAGCGTTGCATGTGATCTTGGGAGATGGTGACGGTTGCACCGCCGGACTCGTGGATCACCCGCATTCCACGGTTGTAACTAGCGACAAGTGCGCCTTCGGTTGTTGCAAGCGGGACGTAGAATTCGCCGGTGGCGTGTTCACCCTTGATAAGTAGTGGTCCGGCGATTCCAATAGGAACTTGAGCGGCACCGATGAAGTTTTCAATGTTGCCGCGTGTCAGTTCCGGATCAAAACTAAACGAGGCCACCTGGTCAAGCACCGCTCCACTATTCCCGGTGAGAAACTCCCTTCGGATTCTCGCGGCGTGAACAGAATGGTCATTTTCCTGATCGCGGGGGATGGACTGCCGGCTCATCTTTGATTGCTCCTTATGTGATCCAGCAAGGCCAGTGTTGCAGCGCGTGCATTCGTTGCGTTGGCGGCAAGGGAGGCAACAAGTGATAGGTAATCCTCTCGTGAAACCCCGGCGCCAATCGCCATGCGCTCAAGGGTTTCGGGGGTGAGCTCAACGTGCGGCTGCACCCCCCAGGCATTTCCTTGATGGAAAATCAAGATCGCCTCGCTTACAGCGGAATCGATGGTTGCTCCCGGGGCATCGATAATAAAGTCTTCGTGCCAGCGGACCCAAGGACCATTGTGAAGGTTTCCGGATAATCCGATTTTTTCGACAGCGCGGTGAACCTTACTTTGGCGAGCGACGTTTCCGCCGAGGGCGACTGCGAGAACTTGTGCGCCGAAACATAAACCGAGGTAGCTATTTCCTTGGGAAACCCACGCTTTGACCAGCTCGATTTCGAGTTCGGCCAGGGCTAGGGTGTAACCGGATGCAACAGAGCTCAAAGAGCCCATGCTGATGAGTAGGTCAGCTGCCGGAAATGCCGCGTGGGATGCTAAATCTTGGCGGTAAATTCGATCTATCCGGAACTGATGTGCGTTGAGCCAGTCCTGCACATGACCAAGTTCATGCCCGAGATCCGACTCGGAAAGAATCAGGGCGGTTGGCACGCCTTGAGCATAGGACGTTTTCTTTATTATGCGGTCGAATGCGTGAGCGCTGATTAGGATTCGTGGGTGACACATGAGCTGATCCCTGCATCTGATAATTCACCCAACACCATTATGTTTATCCGCCACGGCGAAAAGCCGAGTGAGACGGGTGCACCATTTGGGGTGAACAAACACGGCAAAGAGGATGCCCACGCCCTTTCGGTCCGGGGGTGGCAGCGGGCCGGCGCACTGACCGGGTTGTTCAAATTGGCACCGGGAGTGGGGTATCCCGGTCTGGCTACACCGGTAGCGATTTATGCGACCGCGCCCAGTTCGGACTCGCATAGCACCCGGGAGTACAACACGGCCGAGCCGCTCGCCGCTGCGCTGGACCTGGACATTAACGCCGACTTCGCCCACGGGCACGAGCACAAACTTGCCAGCCATATCTCCACGAATAATCAGGTGACGTTGGTGGTGTGGCACCACGGCGCAATCCCTGCGGCGATCAAGGCCTTCGCGATCAAGAACGAGTCAGAGATCCCAGCGCAGTGGCCCGAGGAACGCTTTGACCTAGTTTGGTTACTCACGCGTGAAGCCACATCCGCCGAGTACACATTTACCGAACTAAACCAAAGGTTGTTAGACGGGGACAAGGACGAACCCGTGAGTAGATTTTTGGCATGAGTAAGTTCGCGATTCACCGCCCCGTCGTTGCCCTCCTCATTTGGTTTCTCGTGATTTTAGGTTTGGGTGTTTTTGCAACCAGTCTGGGTTCCAAGTTCAATGACAGCTTTTCCCTCCCGGGCGCGCAATCCACGAAGGCCCAGGAACTCCTTGAGAAACTTAACTCGGGTGATTCCAGCAATGCCAGCATCAAGGTGATCTGGTCACCCACCGCGGGAAAGGTGACCGACGAAAAAACCCAAAAAGCAATCGAGCCGGTACTCAAATTCATCGCGGGCCTACCGGGAGTCCAGTGTGTAACCAGCCCTTACAAAGACAACCTGGGTAGCAACTGTAAATCTAAAGTGAATGTTTCGGTTGAAAAATCTCTGATGCACGCGATTCACCAGGAGTTGCGCAAAGTCACCGGACTGACCAATCAGGAGATTGATCAGGCCGGCAAAGACCTCGCCGGTTTGGCA
>JBDNFV010000099.1:0-1493 GCA_041689635.1 Candidatus Nanopelagicales bacterium
CAGCCGGGAACAGCCGTCAACTGACACCGCAATTTCTTCAGCACAATAAGTGGCTCGATCAGGATCTGAAGTCGGCCGATTACGACCAAAAACTTGACTTCCGTTCACCAGAGCGAGAAGGGCTCCGGAGGCTACGAGCTTCTCGACAACCTTGGGGAGGGCAACCCGGCCATCAACTGGGTCTAATAGGAAATCCACTTGCACAGCGGGGTGATGCCGCGTCGTGTCTCGCCAGTCATGATTGCTCTCCCTGCACATATGCGGAGCATCAGTGTTTAATTCCGCTTCAACTCCGGATGAGATGGACAAATATCTGAGTTTCGTCCACGAAAACGCCCAACTTTCCCAGGAACTGGGAAAGTTGGGCGGGGAGCCGGAGTTAGGACACGTTGTGCAATACCCGAATATTGGAGTCGCCGTGGGCAATACGGAACGCTTCAAGTTCCTCATCCCATGGTTGACCGATCAGGCGCCTAATGTCTGCCTCAACAGATTCATCCGTTGCCATTGACTGCACGAGCAAACTGCGTAAACGATCCTCATGCACCATGACGTCGCCGTGGATGCCGATTGTTGCCCGAAAGAGACCGAGTTCAGGGGTTGCTGCAAAACGCTCGCCTTCATGTCCGTGGCTTGGATCTTCGGTCACCTCGTACCGAACGCGATTAAAAGCCACCAGCGCGCTGGCAATTCGAGCGCCCATACCTTGTTTTCCCGACCATAAAATCTGGCTTCGAAGTTGTCCGGGAGCGACCGGTTGGGGCGCCCACGCCATCGGTACTTCGGTGATCAGCACCTTGGCCAGTGCCCATTCAAGGTGTGGGGCAACAGCATTTGGGCACGAGTGAATAAAAATCACCCCGCGGCTCTGAAATGACTCAGACTCGGATCCGACCCTTGAGTAACTCACTGCTGACATGTTGACCTCCTATGTGTGAATAGCGCCTTCCCCAGCGACTTCACGGAACAGATCAACGTGCTTCCGTTCATTCTAACCCTGAAGTCGGCAAAAACGTCAACTATTCGACGGTGTTCTCGAGTTGATCCCGATATAACCGGGTAGAATTTATTGAGATCGGAGGTAGAAGCCTCACACGACTCCGCCCTTAAATGAAGGACTGTGCCCACATGGCAATCGCAACTCCCGCCCCCCGAGTCTTGGCCGATTTCGCGGCTCGCACCACCGTTGCCCAGATTGCACTCGTCCTCGGTGGTGCCGCATTCGTCGGAATTGCAGCCCAAATCGCTATCCCACTCCCGTTCACCCCGGTGCCGCTGACCCTTCAAACTTTTGCTGTCCTCTTGGTCGGCGCCGCACTTGGTTCCCTTCGCGGTGTGCTCTCGATGGGCCTCTACGCGCTCATGGGTGTTGTTGGCGTCCCGTGGTTTGCCGAGGGCAGTTCGGGATTCTCGAGTGCAAGTTTTGGCTACATTCTGGGCTTCATTCTGGCCGCTTTCATTGTCGGTCGCCTTGCCGAACACGGCGCCAGCAC
>JBDNFV010000100.1:0-2228 GCA_041689635.1 Candidatus Nanopelagicales bacterium
CCTAGTTCTTATGCAATTAAACTGGTTTTACACACACTGTGCAGCTTTCGGTAACCGCGAGCGCACCACGTAGCAATCACGAATTCGCACAGTGGTCGGAACGAATTTAATTTTCCTATTCGTGTTGACGGATGCCAACAATTGTCAAACAATGAGCGCCGATACCAAACGAACGGAGACAAGATGGTCACTTACCAATATAACTGCGCTGATGATGGCCCAACTGACGTCAGTCTTCCGATGGGCACGGCGGCCGACACGATTGCTTGCCCCACCTGCAGTCAGCCGGCCCGACGAATCTTCACCAGCCCAATGCTCTCCGCAGTGGACCACAATCGGATGAGGCTCATTGACTCCACGAAGGCGACCAGCGACCGCCCCGAGGTGGTGACATCCATTCCTTCAGCTGGTCGGCGTAAGAAGCAGCGGATGGCGCCACCAGATCCGCGACTCCAAAAGTTGCCCCGACCCTAAATTAACGGGTGCACAGGTGAAGCGGGGGTGTGGATTCTGGTCGAACCCGCACCCCCGCTTCATGTAACGAAAACCAACTCTTTACCAGGGGTAAGGAGCCCAGATGCCTTCCTTATGGTCTGCCCATAGGGACATCGGCACGTCCATACCGCCCTTAACCTGGGTTGGACCGCTCGCCGAAGGCGCAATGTCGATATCGAAAATCGCCCGAGGCAGGTAGACGGTTGAACAAGCATTCGGGATATCGACGACACCCGAAAGGCGGCCTTCGATTGGAGCCGAACCCAGGATCATGTAGGCCTGAATCTTGCTGTACCCGAACTTTGTGAGGTAATCGATCGCATGTAGGCAGGCCCGCTGATATGCCAGGAACGGATCCAGGTAGCGCTGCTCACCATCCAAGGTCACCGAGGTCCCCGAGAATGCCAGCCATTCGCTGTACAGGGGATCGGTAATACCCGGCATAAAGATGGCGTTTTCTGACACGCCGTACGTCTCCATGCCGCCCTTGATGAGGTCAACGCCGAGTGTCATGTAACCGCCCATTTCAATGGCTCCGCAGAAGGTAATTTCACCGTCACCCTGTGAGAAGTGCAGGTCACCGAAGGACAGATTTGCTCCATCAACGAACACCGGGTAGAAGACCCGGGTGCCCTTGGTGAAGTTTTTGATGTCCTGGTTGCCACCGTTCTCACGCGGAGGCGCCGTGCGCGCACCCTCGCTTGCGGCCTTGTCATAGGCAGCGCCCGAGAGGGTACCCAAGATGGCGCTATCCGGATTCGGTGGAAGCGCCAGCGGTGGTACCCGATCCGGATCGGTCTTGATCAGGTCGGTCTCCCGCTTCGTCCACTTCGCCAGAAGTTCGGCGGACGGGGCGGTGCCCATCAATCCGGGATGCACAATGCCGGTGTAGGAGACACCCGGGATATGGCGAGATGTTGCCACACCGCCCCGGAAGTCCCAGATCACCTTGTACGCATCGGGGAACTGATCAACGAGGAAACCGCCACCGTTTTCGCGCGGGAAGACGCCGGTGTAACCCCAGCCCTGACCGGAGATTCCGTTGGGATCTTCTTCATCACACGGCCCGATGTCGAGAATGTCAACAACGAGAAGGTCGCCGGGCTTGGCGCCTTCAACACGGAACGGTCCGCTGAGGACGTGGACACCCGCGAGCGGGGCATCACGTACATCATCGGCCGAGTCATTGTTTCGAATAGCGCCGTCAAACCACTCACGGCAGTCTGCCCGGAAAACGTCCCCGGGCTTGACCGTGACATTGGCTGGGACATCCGGGTGCCAGCGGTTATGCCCGACGTGCTTTTGATTGGTGAAGGATTTCGTGTTATCGAGAGGGAAAAGATTTTTAGGCATATTTACTCCTATACTCGGCTGGTTGATGAAGTGACCACGTGATGCTCCGGGGCATAAACCGATGGTGACAATTCGGCAGGTGCTGCGGACTTATCCATTCTGAAGTACAGCGCCCCGAACACCACGACTGCGAAAACAGCCAGGATGAGCGCGAGCGTATTTGCTGAAATATCGTTGATACTGCCAGAGAGGATGAGGAACGCCGGAATAGCTCCGGTCACCCAACCTTGAATAGCGGCAACTGCTCCGGTGTATCTGCCGAGCCCATCCATTTTCCTCGCCAGGAGGAGGAAAAAGAGAACCCACAGAAAGGCCCAGTAGAGCCAGATCACACCGAACACCGGGTCATTCGCATTGAATGAGATCAACGAGAAAACTAC
>JBDNFV010000101.1:0-5797 GCA_041689635.1 Candidatus Nanopelagicales bacterium
AAGCCCGTCTCGGTCGCAATCCTCGCACCGGTGAGACCGTGAAAATTAAGGCAACCAAGCTTCCTAAATTCCGCCCAGGCGCAGAATTTAAAGCGGTCGTTTCAGGTGCCAAGAAGATTTCAGCGGCTGCACCCAAGAAGGTAGTCGCAAAGAAGGTAGTTGCAAAGAAGGCAGTCGCAAAGAAGGCAGTCGCAAAGAAGGTTGTAGCCAAGAAAGCCCCTGCTCGTCGCAAGTAGTTTTGTCAGGTAGGTGGTCGGATCCAGCGGGTGCGACCACCTACCTATTTTTAGATCAAGATTTTTTTGTCTACCACGTCGATCCGGACCCGCTGTCCAATTCTTGGCGCGATCAGGCCCCTAACCGTGTCATCAGGTTGAGACGCGTGACGTTCTGATTCTTCTACGGCTTCAATGGGGGTCTAGACCCGAAATCGTCCCGGTCCGCAGGGTTGGTGTGCTTAACGCTTTCAAGGTATGTGTTCCAACCCCAATTCGAATGGCATCCCAGAGAGCTGTCGGCGTATCAACATCGCGGTGGGCGCCGGGTGAACAGCGAATCTCAATCGCTCCACTCTCCCGGTGGGCCGCGCGTGACCTTACGCCGAAGTGTGGTTTCGCGCCGGATCCCGGCAGTCGAGCCCACATTGTGCTACCGGTTCCTTCCGAGTCGCAGGTGAAGGAACTATCGTGATCTTGCGCTTGCATCAGGAATAGGTCAACATCTTCGGTGCGCAAACACGGTAAATCACCTAATGCAATGACGATCCCCGTGTCAGTCGCAACGGTGTTCATTCCCAAATCTAAGGCATGAAGCAGCCCCGACGGATGTGTCTCAAGGAGGGTATTGCCACCAAGACTTTCAACCAGAATAGCTACGTTGGGATCGGGTGTGATCACCGTGAGCGCCGTCACGTTGGTTGACCCCATCAGAGCCGAAATCGTGTCGGAGAGGAAAGAAGCAGCCAAGCCATCGCGTTCCAGACGGGTCTTAGAGTTGTCGAGCGCTTTCGCTGGAATCAACGCGTGCCACTGCAATTCGCCCGGCACCACCCGTTTCAACATGGGACCATTCAATCGCGTAGACAGATAGGCTGTTGCGGTGGCCGGACATACGACAAGGCGATCAAAGATCGGACCAGGTTTCCGGATCGCCGTGTTCATCGGTTTGCCGTTCCTCACCTTGTTCACGAAACAGAATTGGCGTGGATTTGAGTTGCTGAAAAATCACAACGGCGGAATTGTTGTCGCGACAAATCACACGTCCTGGTTTGATCCATTAGCCGTTGCCCATCCGTTGTGGGCCCACGACCGACCACCTCGGTTTTTGGGCAAGGAATCCGTTTTCCGTGTTCCCATTTTTGGCTGGATCATCTCCAATGCGGGGCAGATCCGCGTGTATCGCGAATCAACCGAGGCGGTTTTTGCCCTGCGTGATGCGGTCGCAGCCGCGAAACACGGTGAGTGCGTTGTCGTCTACCCCGAGGGCACCATCACTCGGGATCCACATTTATGGCCCATGCAGGGAAAGACCGGTGCCGTTCGAATTGCTCTGGAATCAGGTTGCCCACTTTTCCCCATGGTTCAGTGGGGTGCGGAAGCGGTCATCGCACCGTACAAGAAGCGATTGAGATTACTACCGCGCAAAACAATGCAGATTTGGTTGGGTGAGCCCCTTGATCTCTCCCGTTACCGAGGGCAGGAATGGACACCCGAGTTACTCCACGAGGCGACCGATTTATTAATGTTCACCCTCGCCCGGATGGAAGGCGAAATCAGGGGAGAAACTCCACCGGTGGTGCTCTATCGTCACAGTGCGAATCAAGGGAGTGAGCAATGACGAAGGTTGCCATGATGGGTGGCGGATCTTGGGGCACGGCTTTCGCGACCGTCTTGGCCGACGCCGGTTCGCGGGTAACCCTGTGGACGCGAAGTGCGGAAATTGCTGCGGACATTGATCAGTTCCACCGAAATAGTCGCTACCACCCTGACGTAGATTTACCCGAATCGATCGTTGCCACTACCGATCCGAAGGTGGCGCTTGCACTTGCCGAAATTGTGGTTTTAGCGATACCCGCACAATCATTGCGAGCGAATCTAACGCAATGGGCTGCGTGGATTCCAGCCAACACATTGTTTGTTAGCCTGATGAAAGGTATTGAGCTCGGAACATCACTGCGAATGAGTGAGGTCATTGCCGAGGTCACGGGGGCACACCCCGATCGAATCTCCGTGGTATCCGGACCCAACTTGGCCCGAGAAATTATCGCGCGTCAGCCGACGGCAACAACCGTGGCCGCCCCAACGCAAGCCGGTGCAATTGCCATTCAGAAAGCATGTACCACTGATTATTTCCGTCCCTATTGGACAACCGATGTAATCGGCACGGAGATTGGTGGCTCCGTCAAAAATGTGATCGCTTTAGCCAACGGAATCGCGGTCGGCATGGGACTGGGTGAAAATTCTCAATCTTCATTGATTACCCGTGGATTAGCCGAAATTGGCCGACTAGGGGTGGCTTTGGGAGCCGATCCGCTGACATTCCAAGGTCTGGCAGGGGTGGGTGATCTGGTGGCAACGTCCCAGTCACCGCTATCACGTAACCGTACCTTCGGTGAAAATTTAGGCAAAGGTCTCTCGGTTGAAGAAACCATTGCCATCACCAACCAAACCTGCGAGGCGTACAAGAGTTGCCAACCGATTTTAGCGTTGGCCCACCAACTAGGGGTTGAAATGCCCATAACGACCGAGGTCGTTCAGGTTTTGCATTACGGTAAACCTCCGAAAGAATTGCTTAGATCCTTTATGGCCCGAGACACAAAATCAGAGTTATAACGTTCGCAAGATCGCAAGACTAGCGCTGTGAAAGTGCTTGGTCCAAATCCGCCCACAAGTCCTCCGGGTTTTCAATTCCAAATGACAACCGGATCAGGTTTTCGGGAACAGTGACACTCTCCAATGGCCACCTGCGCCGGCGCTCTAAGAGTGACTCCACTCCACCCAGGCTGGTCGCATAGGTCCACAACCGGGTAGCTTCACACACTCGATCTGCATCTCCATCAATGTCAATGGATGCGATAGTTCCCCAGCCCGGATATCTCAGCTGCAACACGCCTGGGTGTGCGGCAAGTTTCACGGTGAGGTTTTGCGCGTTACGTTCCGATTTTTCGTATCTGACATAGAGCGTCCTCAACCCTCTCAATGCCAAGTAGCAGTCGAAAGCGCTTGGCATTGCTCCGAGTAACACGCGACGGACTTGGAGTTGCTCCCAGCCCACGTGTTCTCGCGCAACCACCGCACCCATGAGCAGATCTGAATGCCCGCTGAGAATTTTCGTCACACTATGTAAAACAAAATCGGCACCCATCGCGAGCGGTTTTTGGCGAACAGGGCTGGCAAAAGTGTTGTCAACAATCGTGGTGACACCGTGGGCGCGCGCCCGACCCAAGAGCACTTCAAGTTCGGCGATTTCAAGAAGTGGATTCGTGGGTGACTCAATCCAGAGGACCTCGCATCGGGGGAGTAGGTCCGTGATCAATGCGGTATCGCTCACGTTGCAGGTCGTGAGTTCAATGTGCCCGCGTTCGTGGAGTTCGCGCAGTCGAACGGCGACCCCGGTGTAGGCCGTATTGGGGGCGATCACGCGGGTTCCGGGTGGCCATAGGTCCATCAGGGCATTGGCGGCGGCCATCCCCGAAGAGAAAACAATGGCGTCACCGCCGTCTAAGTCCCCGAGAGCTACTTCAAGGGCCGAGGCGGTCGGATTATTTTCCCGTCCGTATTCGGTTTCTCCACCAGCGTGAAAAGTTGAGGCGGGAACAATGGGGGCGTTCACCGGGTTATTCGGCCGCGCGGTGGGCCTTCCCGAGCTGACAACCCGGGTGCTCGGATCGAGGTCTTTGGCGTCCATCCGCACACCCTATTGGGTTAACGCACTATCACCGATTGCTCAGTGCTGGATCTCGGTCGCCAGATTCATCTGATCCAGCCGGGCAACATCGTGGAGAGTACTTTCTCTGTCACGCGAGGTGACCGGTACGGTGAGTTCATGTCTACGAAAGTGGCGACTCGGGTAGCACTGGTGTTTGGCGGGCAAAGTCCCGAACATTCGATTTCCTGCGTGAGTGCTAGATCGGTGCTCGGTGCACTTGTGGAATTGGGCTACGAAGTCTTATGCATTGGCATCACGCGAGCTGGCGCTTGGGTGTCGGTCCCAACCGGTGACGTAGCCCAATACGACATCACGGCGCACCATCACCCGGAGGTGGCCGAGCACGGCGAAGTGATTCGACTCGTGATGGACGCTCGTGAACCAGGGGTAGAGATCGGCGGTAAGTTCTCGCCGATTTCAGTTCTCTTCCCCGTCTTGCACGGTGTTGGTGGGGAAGACGGGGCCATCCAAGGTGTGTGCCAAAGCATGGGGATTCCCGTGGTCGGTTCGGGCGTGCAGGCTTCGGCGATATGCATGAATAAGTTAACAACCAAAGAGTTGGTTCGGGCGGCGGGCATTGACGCGGGTGCGTGGTTTCGACAAGTGGGTTCGGCAACCACGAGTGCGCCGGTTGTTGACACTTTCCCGTTTCCTTGGTTCGTCAAGCCGGTAACGGGGGGATCCTCAATCGGTATTACCCGCATCGAATCGCCCAGTGAATACGAGCAGGCCTGCCGAGAAGCTTTCCGGACTTCCCGAGAAGTCATTATTGAACAGGGATTCATTCGCCCGCGCGAATTGGAAGTGGGCATTCTGGTTGGCGCAGCAGGGGTTGAAGCGAGCCCGGTCGGTGAGATCAAACTCAAAGACGGGTTTGAATACTATGATTTTAAGGCAAAATACATTAACGATGGCGCGGAATTAATTGTTCCCGCGTCACTTGACCCCGAGTTGGCAGGTGAAGTGCAGCGTCTTGCCATTGACGTCTTCACGTTATTGGGGTGCTCGGGGTATGCGCGGGTTGATTTCTTCCTTGATGCCGACCGAATCGTGTTCAATGAAATAAACACCATTCCTGGGTTTACGCCGATTTCCATGTTCGCTCGAATGTGGTCAAATGCCGGTGTTGACTTCTCGCAGATCGTTGACCGTCTCGTGGGTCTGGCCATTGCTGATCATCAGGGTGCGAGTGAACTGATAACCAAACTCAACTCGGTCAGGATGTCTGCCGTCGATTCGTAAGAGCTAGGAATCGAAACCTCGATATTTTCGGGACCTTGCACTGATGTGAATCTGACACCTCTCTGTAATTCCTCGGGATACCAGTTGATCCCGTCAACGACGAGTAGTTGACTGGTGGCCGAATACGTTGTGGGTTCTGCAACACCGCATCGCATGACGATTGCGGGGTCACCCCAGGCTTTCGTGCCGGCAGAGTCTGGATTGGTGCTACGCACAAGCCCTCCGCCGATCTTAACCGGCACACTCGAACCCAGGTTTGTACAAAATTGTGTCTCGGCGCCGGTGCCGGGCTCGACGGATAAAGACGAACCGCAAGCACTCACTATCGGTACTAGTGCCAGGACGTAAGCAATCGCCGCGTGTTTCTTAACCAAGGTTCACAACGGGACAGGTCAACGTTCTGGTGATGCCTGGTACTGACTGAATTTTGGCGACAACCAGTCGACCCAGTTCGTCCATGGTTGGTGCTTCGGCCTTAACAATGACGTCGTAGGGACCGGTGACGTCTTCGGCGACCGACACTCCAGAAATTACTCGAATCAGTTCGACAACGGTGGCTGCCTTACCGACTTCGGTTTGAATGAGTACATATGCTTGGACCGACATGTCCCCACTCTATATTTGGGGG
>JBDNFV010000102.1:0-4729 GCA_041689635.1 Candidatus Nanopelagicales bacterium
AATGCGTCAAGGTTTTCAGTCGATTCCCCACGGCTAATCCGCCATGCCCATTCCTTTCTAATTGCGGTTGCAAAACCCATTTCCAAGATTGTGTTGAACGCGCCGTCTGAATACTGCGAAATACATCCGATCAATCGATCAAGTTCAGTTTCATCAATGGCACGCAGTGGAATTCGACCAGCCAGGTAAATATCGCCGAGGTTGTCGAGCGCGAACGTGACCCCATACATCTTCAAGTTGCGCTCCATTAGCCAGCGATAAACCTCCTCGTGGTTTTCATCCGGCTTGCGAGAAACGAAAGCATTGAGGGTGAGTGCGGTGGTCCCGACACTGATCGAAGCAGTGGTACTAAGTTTATGGGTTCCCGGAATCGTGACAATAAAAATATTGTCGTTCTGAGAATACGAGAGTTGTGAGTCGATCAGAAATTTTTCAATTTTGCTACTGACGCTCACGTTGCAACCCGCGAATTTATCAATGCCCGATTGTAGGAATCCATCAATCCCGCGGTCGTGTTTTCCCAGCCGAATGCAGCCGCATGCATTCGCGCGCCACGGCTGAGTTCCTCTCGCGCTATCGGATTCGTCAGTAATTGATTCAAAACATGCGAATAAGCGATGGGATTGTGGCCATCGATGAGTCGACCGCTGACGTTGTCGGCAACGGCTATTTTCAAACCTCCGACAGCCGACGCGACGACCGGTGTACCGCACGCCTGGGACTCAATTGCCACCAAGCCAAATGATTCAGAATAAGAGGGAACAACGGTAAGGTCGGCCGCCCGGTACCAAGAAACAAGTTTTGCCCGACTTGTCGGCGGCTCGAATCGAATGAGGTCTCGGATACCCAGCTCAATCGACAGGTCGCGCAAAGCTTCGGGGCGATCGACCCCCGCGCCCGACATGCCGCCGCAAATCACAACGAGCAGTGAACTTCGCAGCTCGGGGCGCATCGCAATGAGTTCAGCAGCCGCTCTAATTAAAATGTCGGGCGCCTTAAGTGGTTGAATCCGGCCAACAAAAAGCAATACGCTGCTATCTAGGGGGATGCCTAATTCCTTGCGTGCGACTGTCTGAGATCCGGGTGAGAACAGTTCAAGGTCTACACCTGGATTTACGACGTCAATTTTTGTCGGATCGGCCGCATAAAGATTGGTGAGTTCGGCCGCTTCAAGTTCGGTGTTGGCGACAAGTCGTTGTGCTACGTCGACGACCTGCTGTTCACCAATGATCCGCATGTCTGGTTCGGCCTTGTCACCGGCGGCGAGCTCCAAGTTTTTTACTCGACCCATGGTGTGCATCGTGTGCACTAATGGAACGCGCCAACGTTCGGAGGCGAGCCAACCCACTTGGCCGGATAGCCAGTAGTGCGAGTGGATAAGGTCGTAATATCCCTCAGGTTTGGACGCTTCGGTTCGCAACACTCCCGCGGTAACGGCACAGAGTTGACCAGGTAGATCATTTTTAAGAAGTCCTTCAAAGGGACCGGCAGTGATGTGAATCACATTGACGCCGGGGGCCAGTTCAACCGTCGGCAC
This sequence comes from Candidatus Nanopelagicales bacterium, assembly GCA_041689635.1. Taxonomy (GTDB): domain Bacteria; phylum Actinomycetota; class Actinomycetes; order S36-B12; family S36-B12; genus UBA4592. Next base: position 1,538 of record JBDNFV010000102.1, read on the forward strand.
CAAGGCAGAGGCGGTTGCCCGAGTGAAAATGTCGACGTCGATCCCGCTCTGGGCCAACCTTTTAGCTGTTTCCACAATGTAGACGTTCATGCCTCCGGCGTCACCAGTACCGGGTTGGTCAAGTGGTGACGTGTGGATGGAAAGCAGGGCAACGCGCATTTATCAAAACCTATTTCGTGAGAGATACAGCGACATAAGGTTCACCGGTGACGATGGTGACCACTCGTTTTGAGACGGATACGGCGTGATCGGCGTAGCGTTCGTAGAAGCGAGACAACAATGTTACATCGATTGCTTCTTCAACGCCGTACATCCACGTGGGGGACAGCACGATGGTGAAAAGCTCCCGGTGCAGCCGATCCATTTCTTCGTCGTGACGGGCAATATCGGCACAAAGACTGACGTCTTTAGTGGCGATTACCGATCCGGTCTTGGACACGATTGCTTCGGCTAAACCACCCATCTCGGCAAATGTTCCCCGGACCGACTGTGGGGCCGCCACCCTAGGGTGACGCATCCGTGCCTGCTTGGCGACGTGTTCGGCCAGGTCGCCCATTCGTTCGAGTGAACTTGAAATCCGCATTGCACCAAGAAGGACCCGAAGGTCGGTGGCAACAGGGGCTTGAAGCGCAATGAGTTCAAAGCAGCGTTCGTCGATGCTGGCGGTCAAAATGTCAACTTTGGCGTCAAAGTCAATGACGGCTTCAGCTAATTGCAGGTCCGCGTCGAGTAGGGCTTGGGTTGCCCGGTTCATTGCTGAGCCAACAAGTCGAGTTACTTCAACGAGATCGGCGTTGATGTTTTCCACCTGCTCGTAATAAGACTCACGCATGCTGGCCCCACTTCCGTTAAGTGATCTAAGCCTACGCCCATCATGGGGATGTGCGAGCACGGTAAGTGAATGGCAGGCAAATGCAAAGTAAATTTTAGGTTCAGTTGGTGAAACCTTGTCTAAACATTCATGTGTTAGACCACTTTTTGGGAAGTGCCGTCCACCCAAACCCCTAAGATTATTTGCATGGCGCTGAGGAAAAGGGGGGAGCTTGACGGGGAAGGCCGCCGTCCGGCCGCTATCTACCCGTCAGTCTCTGAAGAAATAGTACGGATTCTTTCCATCATTCCCTCGGCATCGCTCGTTGTGGCGCCTGATGGCACCGTGCTGCGGGCCAGCTCTCGGGCGCTCACGCTGGGAATTGTGAATCGTAACTCGGTCGCGGTGCCCGATATTGCCGAAATAGTGTCGAAAGTCGCGAATGATGGCTCACCCCGCGAGCAGGTGCTACGAGTGCGTCGACCACCGTTGGGCCGTGAATTACTCGAAGTCAAGGTGCGCGTAGCACCTCTCAACTCCGGAGCAATTTTAGTGCTGATTGATGACCTGGCCGAGGAACGCCGAGTGGATGCCGTCCGACGTGATTTTGTTGCCAACGTCAGCCATGAATTGAAAACTCCGGTCGGGGCGCTCTCACTCTTGGCAGAGGCCGTGTTGAGTGCGGCCGACGACAAAGAACAGGTTGAACACTTCGCCGAAAAAATGCAGGTCGAATCAAAACGATTGTCGAATCTGATTCAAGATGTCATTGACCTGTCACGGTTACAAAGTGATGACCCGATGAACCGAGCAGAACTGATTGAAACCGACCAGCTGATTAATCGTGCGATCGAAGAGGTGAGAACCCTCGCTGGTGGTCTTGGAGTGGAAATTATTCGTGGTGAACCCGAAGATTCAGTCATTCTGGGAGATCGTGGACAACTCCTGACGGCGCTTCGTAACCTGTTGACGAACGCGATTAGTTACTCGGGGGAGAACACGAGGGTTTCGGTGACCTCGCGTGAGATTGACGCGATCGTGGAGATTTCGGTCAAGGATGCAGGGATCGGAATCCCGTCACATGATCTGGATCGAGTCTTTGAACGCTTCTACCGGGTTGACCCTGCGCGCTCACGCGGCACCGGTGGAACCGGCCTTGGTCTGGCGATCGTTAAACATGTGTGTCAAAACCACGGCGGCGAAGTCGTCGTGTGGTCTGAAGTGGGAACTGGTTCAACTTTTACCCTACGAATCCCCTCCTACAACCCCATGCTCGTCGATTCGCGCGATTCACACGAGTTCACGGTCGATACTCTCTCTGTCGTGAAAGGTAAGAGCTCGTGACGCGAATTTTGATCGTTGAAGACGAGGACTCATTTTCTGACGCACTTTCGTTCATGTTGCGGCGCGAAGGATATGAAGTGTTCATTGCAGCAGACGGGAACACCGCGGTCACCGAGTTTGATAAGCACGGTCCGGATCTGGTTCTCCTTGACCTCATGCTTCCTGGAATCTCGGGTACGGAAGTGTGCCGGATTATTCGCGGTAAATCAACCGTCCCCATCATCATGCTCACCGCCAAAGACGGTGAGGTTGACAAGGTGGTCGGCCTAGAACTTGGTGCTGACGACTACGTGACCAAACCATTTTCATCACGTGAACTCCTGGCACGAGTGCGCGCCGTCCTGCGTCGCCACGGTGAGCAAGATGAACTGCTCCCACCAACGATTGAAGCGGGATCGGTCCGCATTGACATTGAACGACATGTCGTCTCCGTCCGTGGAGAGCACGTCACGATGCCGCTCAAGGAGTTTGACCTTCTCGAATTTCTGGTGCGAAATTCAGGACGGGTACTCACGCGAAACCAACTCATTGACCGAGTGTGGGGCGCCGACTACGTAGGGGACACTAAAACATTGGACGTCCATATCAAGCGTCTTCGGTCAAAAATTGAGATTGACCCCTCCAACCCCGTTCATATTCAGACGGTTCGCGGCTTGGGATATAAATTCGACATCTAGTTTGATAGCCTCCGATCCGTGAATTCACAGTGGTAGGTCTGAAGTGGTAGGTCTTGGCACGATTATCAACGTCGCCGCCATCGTTATCGGCTCACTCATCGGTGTTGGTTTAGGTCACCGGCTCCCCGAACGAACCCGCGCCGTCGTGACAGATTCCCTGGGCATGTTGGTGCTCGTTATTGCAGCCCTTAACATCGTCGCGCTTCGAGATCAAGATTGGATTAGCGAGGTTGGCGGTTCAGCCACCCTGCTCATTGTCTTGGGTTCACTCATCATTGGTGGAATCCTCGGGTCGTTTCTTCGTATCGAGTCGCGCCTGGAATCAGTCGGTGGCTGGCTACAAATGAAATTTTCACGAGG
>JBDNFV010000103.1:0-1687 GCA_041689635.1 Candidatus Nanopelagicales bacterium
ATGGAGGGATGGGTAATGCCTTCAGGGCGTACGTTCATGAATCCTCATTTCGGTGGTCAGCACATAATCTTAGCAAGGCGGCGGCGGTGAGAGTTACATCGGAGTTAACCAGCACGTGATCAAACTCTGACATGGCCGCTAACTCTTCGTGGGCAATCTCCATCCGAGCCGCCAAGGCCACCTCGTCTTCGGTTCCCCTGCCTCGCAAGCGGGCGTCCAATTCGGCCACACTCGGTGGTGAGATGAACACCAGAATTGCATCGGGCGCCCGCTGCCGAACCTGACGGGCGCCCTTAACCTCAATCTCCAAAATTACCGGCACACCGGTTTCACGTTTCACTCGAACCGGATCACTGGGTGTTCCGTATCTGTTACCCGCGTACTGCGCCCACTCCAGCATGTGCCCGGATTCAACCAGCTGGGAGAACGCCGATTGTGAGACGAAGGAGTAGGAGAGACCGTCGACTTCCCCTGCTCGAGGTGAGCGGGTTGTGGCCGATACGGAAAGCCACAAGTGCGGGTTCATGTCGAGGGCGCAGGCCACAACGGTACTTTTGCCGACCCCTGAAGGTCCCGAAACCACGATCAAAGGAGCTAATTGGCTCAGACCGGCAGGTGCATTGTTCATGCCGATTCAATTTCACGAGCGATGGCAACCGCCGCCGCGTTTATGTTCGGGCTCCCCGTAATCGGGCGTCCAATAACGAGCAGATCTGCGCCAGCTGTGAGCGCTTCAGCGGGGGTCATGACCCGCTTTTGGTCATGCGGGGCGGCGCCCTGCGGCCGCACGCCTGGAGTGATCAAAATGATGTCCCCACCAACTTCCGCACGGACCCGGGTAACTTCATGTGGTGAGCACACAATCGCTCTCGCTCCGGCTGAGACAGCCGATGCGGCTTGACGCAGCACAGTGTCGTGGGCCGGAATGCAGATCCCGACTTCCATCAGTGCCTGGTCATCCAGACTTGTCAACACGGTCACTGCCGTTATCAAGGTTTCTGGCAGTGCTTGGCATGCTGCTCGAACCATGTCCGGTCCACCGGAAGCGTGCACGGTGAGGTACTTCGGGGAGAAGCGGGCCAAAGCCGCGGCCGCTCCCCCGACCGTGTTGGGAATGTCATGTAATTTGACGTCCAGAAATAGATCGCAACCGCTATCACGCACCACCTCAATTGCTTCGGCGCCATTGCGATAAAAGGTTTCTAATCCAATTTTGAGGGTGGAAACAACCGTTCGAGTGTGACCCGCCCAGTCCCGTAAAACGGCGATCTCGCAAGAATCAAGGGCAAGGGCAATTGGTGCAGTTCCCATTCACAGCCTTCTTTCAGAAGTCAACTATTCGGAGATGAAGTCCCAGCCGTCATCGCTTTGATGAGAAACCTCCGTTAGCGCATTAGTCACCATGACGTGGTCGACATCCCGGTGGGCGTACGAGACCGCCTGCAAAAGGCTGGTGAAACCACGGGCTCGTAGTTCTTGTTCCAGCTCACTTTGAATACGCATGGGGGCAGCGGGGTCGGTAAAGATCGAAGTGCCAACGCAGACTGCATTGGCGCCAGCAAGAATCATCTCGAGCGCATCGTGTCCGGTGCGAACCCCGCCCATTCCGATAATGGGGACATCAGGGAGCGCGTTGCGGATCTGCCAAATACACCGGACCGCGATCGGCCTGATTGCGGGGCCGGAA
>JBDNFV010000104.1:0-7958 GCA_041689635.1 Candidatus Nanopelagicales bacterium
GATTCATTTATTGGTCGCAGCATTATTGGTTCGGAATTTACCGGTCGAATCATTTCCGAAACCTTTGTTGGAGACATTTCTGCGATCGTTCCTACGATCAGCGGTCAAGGATTTATCTATGGAACTAGTCAGTTCTATGTTGACCCGGGTGATCCGTGGCCTTTGGGTTATCGCGTTGCGGATACGTGGCCGGAAACGAGCTAGTCGGTTTGTTTTTTTACGACTCGCGTCGGTGCCAGGCGCCAGGGTCCTTGAGCAAGGCAACAATCTCTGGGGGTAGTTGCCCTCGTGCGACATCATCTAGGGTGATGTGTTCAAGGACATTGCGCATTGAAGCGCGGACCCACGACGATCAGGTGACGGGTGTCCTTCGAGGTTGAATCCGAGATTGTTGTTAACTGCGCCATTGGTTAATTGTTTCGACGGCCTCGTTCCGTAATCCAGGGGAGGGACCGGCGTGGCAAGCCCCAAGATAGTTGAGGGCTCAATCATTTAGTATGCTTTACGTCCACTCTTCGGGTGTAACCTTCGCCTCGACTCTTTCAAGGAGAACCGCGTGAGCACTGCTGCGCCTTCGCAGTCCGACAATTCCGAACGCGTCGCACCGGACCCCAACCGTTGGCGCGCCTTGGTTGTTATCGCAATCGCCCAGTTGATGGTTGTTCTCGACGCCTCGATAGTCAACATTGCCTTGCCCAGCATGCAGGCGGACCTGGGGATTAGCGATGCGAACCGTCAATGGGTAGTCACGGCGTACACCTTGGCATTTGGTGGGCTTCTGCTCCTAGGCGGACGTATCGCAGATTTTCAGGGTCGTAAGCGCATGTTCATCGTTGGCCTGATTGGTTTCGCCGCAGCCTCTGCCCTTGGTGGTCTTTCGGTCAACGCCGAAATGCTCTTTGCCGCGCGTGGATTGCAGGGTGTCTTTGCGGCGCTCTTAGCCCCGGCAGCACTGAGTTTGATCTCGGTGACCTTCACTGATTCGAAAGAACGCGCAAAGGCTTTCGGCGTTTACGGTGCTCTGTCTGGTGCCGGCGCTGCCATTGGGCTGGTGCTCGGTGGAATCCTCACCGAATATGCGTCATGGCACTGGACTCTGCTGGTTAACGTCCCAATCGCACTCGTCGCAGTTTTCCTAGGTGTGGCGTATGTGAAAGAAAGTCGATCAACGGGTGACACAAAGTACGACATCCCTGGCGCAATCACGGCGACACTGGGTCTGATTTCTTTGGTATTCGGAATCACCAAGGCCGAGTCTGACGGCTGGGCTGGAACGAGCACCCTGTCCTTTATTGGTGCCGCCATCGTCTTATTGGTGCTGTTCTTCATTATTGAAAATCGGTCAAGTCATCCATTGCTGCCGTTAGCCATCATTAAAAACCGGAATCGCGGTGGCGCCTATCTGGCCAGCTTCTTTGTCGGCATCGGGCTTTTCTCCATGTTCCTGTTTCTGACCTACTTCTTCCAAATCGTTTTGGGCTACACCCCACTGAAAGCTGGTTTGCTGTTCCTGCCGTTCTCAGCCGGTGTGATTATTAGTGCGGGCATTGCTAGTCAGTTGCTTCCGCGATTTGGCCCGCGCTATGTAACCTTCGGTGGATTCATCCTGGCTACTACAGGAATGCTGTTGCTGACCCAATTAGGTGCGGCAAGTTCCTATTGGCCGAACATCTTGCCGGCGCTGATCATTATCAGTCTTGGAATGGGTCTGATCTTTGTGCCACTCTCGGCGACGGCATTGTTTGCCGTTGGTAATCATGATGCGGGTGTTGCCTCTGCCGTGTTGAACACGAGCCAGCAAATTGGCGGATCAATTGGTATCGCCTTTCTCAATACGATCGCTACGAGTGCGACGGCCGCTTACGTCATTGCCAACAACGTGGATCCATTTGACGCGAATGCCCAAGTCGAAGGCTATGTCGATGCATTCATGTGGGGTGCGGGAATTCTGGCGATCGGTGGAATTATCTGGGTGAGTTTGGTTCGAGTCTCCAGAAAAGACATGGAATCGGGAGACACCGCCGCACCCATCCACGTTAAGAAATGATGATCCCTGATTCATAGCGACACGATTAACCAATGATGGGTCACCAGAATGTCGTCATCTCGTAAATTCTGTCTCATTACCGGTGGCGCATGGATTAACAAGACTGGTCAATCGAAAAAAATAAGAAGACGAGCGCGAGGAGTGAGGCAATCCGAGCAGAGCGGGAGGCTGAACTAACCTCTTTCGGTCGTCACTACTGATTCGCGAAAGGTAGGTGCGTGTGGCTGCGCTTCTCGCACTCACTTCAAGCCTGTCCTGGGGTGTGGCCGACTTTCTTGGTGGACTAGCCGCTAGGCGCGCAGGAACTACCCAAGTCTTAGCAGTTTCCTATCCCGCGGGCGCCCTCATTATTACCTTCCTAGCGATCTTCGTCATACCGGGAAAATTAAGCACCGACCTCATTGGTATCTCGATTCTTGCGGGTGTAGTCGGCACGATCGCTATCACTTTGCTGTATGCCGCATTGGTCCGCGGCCAAATGGGAGTTGTTTCACCCATAACAGCGGTCATGAGCGGCGCTGTTCCCGTCTTCGTTGGACTTCTTCGCGGCGAACAGCCGTCAGTGTTTGCCTTCGCTGGCATGGGGCTTGCTGTATTCGCCGTTGTGCTCGTGAGTCGCGAGTCGGCCCACCATCACGGACGAACACCACTCACCGCAATCGGACTGGCGATCGCGTCGGGATTCGCAATCGGTACCTACTTAACCATCATTGGCTTGGCACCTGTTGACTCTGGCGTGTGGGTGGCAACCATGGGCCGCTGGGTGTCTACAGTCATCATGATCAGTTTCGTCCTGGTCGTTGTTCGATCATTTGATAAAACGACTTTCCCGTGGAAGCTCGCCATCATCACCGGCATCCTTGACTCGACCGCAAATGGTCTCTTTCAGATGGCCAGCCAGCGTGGACTTTTGTCCATTGTCGCGGTCCTTGGTTCGCTTTACCCGGCGGCAACGGTTGTCCTTGCCCGCGTGGTGATCAAGGAGCGGATGAATCGAGTTCAAAGTGTTGGAGTGCTCCTTGCTTTGAGCGCAGCGGTATTGCTCGCCTTTAATTCTTCGTGAGTGCTCGCATAGCTCTTTTAATGAAGAGAAAGAAGACGATATTGGCGATCGAGAGTGCGATAAAGACCGCAGAAATAATGCCAAAGCCTTGGGCTGACCCAACAACAAATGCGGCGCCGATAAATAAAATCGCGGAAAAAATTTGCAAGGTCGCCGAAAAACGGAGTTTGCGCAATTCTCGGGAAGTTGGGTCCATTCTTCTTGCCGGGTCAGACTGAGAATTTTCATCCTTTGGGTCCACGTGAACTCCTCACTCGATGTACACCTGGCGAAACAGGAGGTAATAGTTGCGCAATACTCGCAGAGAGTTCAATCAGCTTCTCCTTCTGGACCGCATTTTTACTCCATGCCAAACCAATCGTGCGAAATGGTTGCGGGTGTGCGAGCTTGGCGACGGCAATGCCAGTGCCGATTCGGGCTTCAAGTTCCACGGCGCACTCGGGGAGAAGGGTGACCCCATTACCGGCGGCCACCATTTGACACACCGTGGCAAGGCCGGCTGCACCAACGTCAAAGGTATTCGAAATTTTTGCGTTGGCGCAGATCTCTTCGGCTTGGCCGCGCAGGCAGTGACCATCTTCAATTAAAAGGACGGGAAACTCAGTTATGTCACCGAGGTCAATTCCGGTTGCCCCAGCCCACGGGTGGTTGGCGGGAACGGCGAGGTGGAATGTATCGGTGAAAAGTTCCAAGGTTTCAATGTCAGAATGGATGATCGGGAGTGCAAGCAGTGCCAGATCAATTGAGTGATCGCGCAGTGCATTAATTAGGACGTCGGTGCGCTGCTCGGAGAGCCGCAGGGAGATCGTGCTGCCGAGCCCGGCAACGATTTTTGGTAGCAAATACGGGGCGAGGGTGGGAATGGCGCCCAAGCGAAGCACCGAGTCAACGCCGTGTGGGGCCGCGGCGATGGTGAAATCTGATAGGGCGTCAAGGGCGCGACGGGCGAATGGGATCAGTGAACCGCCAACCGAGGTGAGTTCGGCCCCACGTGAACCGCGTTGAAAAAGCGGAAAACCAACCGCGGATTCCAGGTCCCGAATTTGAACGCTGACCGCTGGTTGGCTGATTCCGAGCAGGTCCGCGGCCGAGCCAAAGCTACGTTCCTGGGCAACAGCGACGAAAGCTCGAAGTTGCGGGTAGGTCGGGTGCCAATGACGGCGGTCAAGGTCCATAACTCCAGTTTATACTAAACAAAAGATTATTCATTGGACTTATGAAAGATTGTGGGTCACAATTGACCAACCCAAACGCAGAAGGAATGGTTTCTATGAGTACTGAAGCACAATGTCCAGTCATCCACGGAGCAGGCGTTGGCGGAACCCAGAATGACGACTGGTGGCCCAATCAACTGAATTTACGAGTCCTTGATCAAAACCCACCGTCGGGTAACCCGATGGGTGAAGACTTTGACTACGCGAAAGCGTTCGCCACCCTTGATCTCGCTGAAGTAAAAGCCGACCTGACTAAACTCATGACCGATTCCCAGGATTGGTGGCCAGCGGATTACGGCCATTACGGCCCGTTCTTTATTCGGATGGCATGGCACAGCGCCGGCACCTACCGCACCTCCGATGGTCGCGGTGGCGGCGGCAATGGAATGCAGCGGTTCGCTCCACTGAATAGCTGGCCCGACAACGTCAACCTGGACAAAGCGCGCTCCCTCATGTGGCCGGTGAAACAGAAATATGGAAAGAGTCTGTCTTGGGCGGATCTTTTCATTCTCACCGGAAATGTCGCCCTAGAATCCATGGGCCTTGCCACTGCCGGGTTTGGTGGCGGTCGCGTCGATGTGTATCAGCCCGATGAAACCTACTGGGGGACCGAGCACGATTGGCTCGCTGACAACCGATACACCGGTGACCGGGAGCTGGAAAATCCGCTCGCTGCTGTGCAAATGGGATTGATCTACGTCAACCCGGAAGGCCCCAATGGGGTTCCCGACGCCATGGGATCCGCACGCGATATCCGGGAAACCTTTGCCCGCATGGCGATGAACGACTACGAAACGGTGGCGCTCGTCGCTGGTGGTCACACCTTCGGCAAGTCACACGGCGCAGGTGATCCCAATATGTACGTTGGGGTGGAACCTGAAGGTGCCCCGCTACAAAACATGGGCCTCGGCTGGAAGAGCACCTTTGGCACCGGGAATGGTGAGTACACCATTTCTAGCGGAATTGAAGGTGCTTGGACGCCAACTCCGACGACCTGGGACAACAGCTACTTTGACACCCTCTTCGGGCACGAGTGGGAACTCACCCGCAGCCCCGCCGGTGCGCAACAGTGGATGCCCACAGACGGTGCGGCAGCCGATGCTGTGCCCGACGCTCACAACCCTGACAAGCGTCATGCACCCATGATGACAACGGCCGATATTGCACTCCGGGTTGATCCCATCTACGAAGGAATCTCCCGACACTTCCACGAGAACCCGGCCGAGTTCGCCGACGCGTTTGCCAAAGCGTGGTTAAAACTTACCCACCGGGATATGGGCCCAATCTCACGCTACGTTGGATCTGAAGTTCCGACTGAAATCTTCATTTGGCAGGATCCCGTTCCCGCTGTCGAAGGCGCACTGATTGACGAAGCAGACATTGCAACGCTCAAGGCGACGGTGTTGGCCAGCGGATTAAGTGTTTCCGAACTGGTCGCAACCGCATGGGCTTCAGCATCGACTTTCCGCGGCACCGACAAACGCGGTGGCGCAAACGGGGCCCGGATTCGTCTGGAGCCTCAGCGGGATTGGGCGGTCAACAACCCGGCCCAACTCGCCAAGGTGCTGGGAGTACTTGAGGGAATCGCTGCGGAATTCAATGCGGGTTCCAAGACGGTCTCCATGGCTGACTTAATTGTTCTCGCCGGTTGCGCCGGTGTTGAAAAAGCGGCCAGCAATGCGGGCGAGTCGGTCACCGTTCCCTTCACCCCGGGTCGCACCGACGCCACCCAAGAGCTGACCGACATTGAGTCGTTCGCGTTCCTGGAGCCGTTCGCTGACGGATTCCGTAATTACCTAGGCAAAGGTTTGGACCGGCCGGCTGAGAAGTTGCTCGTCGACAAAGCGAATCTGCTCACCCTTAGCGCCCCGGAAATGTCGGTGCTGGTTGCCGGTATGCGTTCCATGAATGCGAACTTTGACGGTTCACAGGTAGGTGTGCTTACCGAACGAGTGGGGTCGTTAACCAACGACTTCTTTATTAACACGACCGGGATGGCAACGAAATGGAAGCCCGTCTCCGCAGATACCGAGAACACAGACGATGCTGACCTGTTCGAAGGCACCAACCGCGCAAGTGGCGAACTGTCGTGGATGGCGAGTCGAGTGGACTTGGTCTTTGGTTCAAACTCGCAACTGCGCTCAATCGCTGAGGTTTATGCGGGCAGTGATGCACAGGGCAAGTTTGTCTGCGACTTTATTTCCGCGTGGAACAAAGTCATGATGCTGGACCGCTTTGAGTTGGTGTAACTAAGTTCAGATGTCAACGTGAAAGGCGCCGTGGGTTAATCGCTCAGGGCGCCTTTCTCGTTCTAAGCATCCAGTTCTGGTTCTTCATCGGTTTCGATCATTGTTTTGGCGCCGGCGAGCACGCCAACGGCCTTTAGGCCATAGGCAACAAATGGACCTACGAGCACGGCGAAGAGAACAGTCCCAATCCCCACTACTCCACCAAGGAACCAACCAATGGTGAGGGCGCCGACCTCAATCCCTAAGCGCACCCGGGCAACGGGCCAGCCGGTTCGATCGTGAATTCCGGTCATCATGCCGTCGCGCGGACCGGGCCCAAGGTTGGTGGTGAGGTAGAGCCCACTACCAATTCCAACACAGGCAATCCCGGCAATGACAACGAGAAATTGCACGAACGTGTTTGTTGGGTGCGGCAGGATCGTGCTCATTACTTGCAGTGAGGTGGCAATCACGATCGCGTTGGCAATGGTGCCAAGACCGGGACGTTCCCTCAGTGGAATCCACAGCAGGAGCACGAAAACGCTAATAATGAAAGTTGTCACACCAATATTGAGTCCGGTTCTGACCTGGAGGCCTTGGGCAAAAACAGTCCAAGGACCAACACCAAGATCCGCGATGACCAGCAGCGCTTCACCCGTGCCGAAAATCCACAACCCGCTGATCAGGATGGCTAGGGTGCTTGGCCGGGAACTCCACCGCGAATCAGAGCGCCAGCGGGTGACCGGGACACTGCGTGATGGGGTGAGAAATCCTGGTAAAAATGGCATTTTTCGCTCGTGAACTCCCAAGGTGGGTTAGGTTGTTACCGTGTTGTTATCAAAATATGGACCGACCGCACGGGGACTCATTGCGTTAGCACTGGTAGGAACTCTAGTGACCGCTTGCGGTGGAGGAGGTGAGACCGCGGCCACCTCATCTGGTGTGCCGACCACCGTCGAAGTCACCGGAACCCAGCAACTCATGATCGACCAGCAAATCACGGTTCTGGATCAGAAGTTGGTGTATCCCAAAAAGGGCGCCGCTCAAGTCTCCAGCATGATCACCACCCTTGAACCTGGGCAGGAAACTGGCTGGCAACTGCACCCGGTTCCGGTATTTGTTTATGTTCTCAGCGGTACCTACACCGTTGAATACGAAGCGGGTGTCACGAAAGAGTTTCCCGCCGGCAGTTCAACGATGCAGGCGATGAAGACCAATTACAACGGGACAAATAAAGGCGAGGAATCGGTTCAACTGCTCACCGTGTTTATGGGTGCGAAAGGCAAAAAAAACACTCTGATGCGTTAAGTCGGTTGGTAGTCTAAATCGGTTTTTGTTGCCAATTTTCCAAGTTCAATCTGAATCGCATTATTTTTCGTGAGGTAGTTCTTGGCCCCCGTATCCCC